>NZ_CAXTNE010000087.1:0-26872 GCF_964245445.1 uncultured Nostoc sp. | reverse complement strand
GCTTTTCTCCTAAATCGTCGTATACTTTACCAATATTAGTGAGGGTAACAGCTTCCTGTGTGCGATCACCTAGAATCCGAAAGATGAGCAGTGCCTGGTTGGAGTAATATAGCGCTTTTGGTTTTTCTCCTAAACGATTGTAGTTGAACCCAAGGCGACCCAGTGCAGATGCTTCCAGTTTTTGGTCTTTTAGTTCTCTTGCAATAGTCAGAACTTGCTGTAATATTTGTATTGCCTTTTGATGTTCCTGTTCCTGTGTCAGTTGTACCCCTTGCTTTAGCAGCCTTTCTGCTTCTTGGGCTTGCGAGTTTTGAGTTTGTCCCCAGGTGGGTTGAGCCATCAGCATTACTGTTATAGGCGTTAGACAAACGCCCACAGCTAAAAGACTGGTGAGAATTTTTTTCATAGAATAGCGCAGAAGTAGCTGTTTTCAATTGGGTCTAGAAGCTGTCGTTACCAACATCGTGATATTTGTGATGAACATTGCAATGTTTCTTATTAATATCGTGATGTTTGTGATGAACATTGCAATGTTTCTTATTAATATCGTGATGTTTGTGATGAACATTGCAATGTTTCTTATTAACATCGTGATGTTTGTGATGAACATCGCAATGTTTGTTATTAATATCGTGATGTTCCTTATTAATATTGCGATGTTTGTTATTAACATCGTGTCTGTCGTTAGAAACGTCAAAATGGTTAGGGGTATAGATGTACACCCCTAGAGATGAAAGAATTCACGCTCAATAAGGTTTTGCCAGAATAGTGACCGTTCGTTGTTGCGAATTGAACTGGATTTCATCTACCACATATTGCCGATTTCTAGCCACTGATTGAATACCCTGCAACTGTGCTGTGGAAACTACAGGTGGTTTCAGTTTCACCACCGCTTGACCTTGAGTAGAATTTTTTACAGTAAAATTATTTATAGGTATACCACTCCAAGTTACTGGCTTGCCTGTAGGACGTTCTCCCCCACCCCGGATAATTGGACTTCTATTACTTCTGTAAGCCAATGCCTCTTTCTTGAAAACTACTCTTGCAATTTGGCTCAGAGGAATTTTGGCAGTTTTGCCATTACGCTGAATTGATAGTGCTTGCCCTTGTGCATCAATTCCTATTACTCGACCACTGCTTGACTCACCCTTTTTAAAGAAGACTTCTGCTAACTCTGGTAAGGCTACTGCAAGTTCTAATTCATCTGCTTTGATTTGTGTCTGTGCTAAGAAAGAATTTCCCGTCTTGACATTTTGGCTCATTACAGCTTGGATGTTTCCTGCGATCGCTGCTGCCATTACTAAGATTGCCACAACCCATCCCTGGAAAAAAGCTTTCATGGCTTTAACGGTATATTTGACTATATTTAACTTTCTCATTAAACTTCAAAAGCCTATACCAAATTTCCGTAAAATCACTAAAAGAAACTGATTATTTACCTGTAGCAGTTTGCAGTTGAGTGCAATATAGACCTAACCCCCAACCCCTTCCCTGCAAGGGAAGGGGAGTAAGACTCAAAGCCTCTCTCCTTTTAGGAGAGAGGAATGGAAGTGAGGTCAGAGTGTATTTGCATACAAACGATAAATGCTATATTGTTCCCCTCATCTCCCCTATGACCCAGACCCCTAACCAAGAAAGCAATATATTAGGTAAATTCACCAGTGTAGTGGGCTTGCTGGGTGCGGCGCTTTTCTTTGCAGGCTGGATTTACCGTTGGTCATATTTCTACTTTTTTCAACTAGAAGTCAATACCCTCGACTTACCTGCACAGTCTTTTTTAATAGTTCCCCTGCAAATATTTCTCGGAGATGGCTGGGCAATATGCAAAACAGTGATCGCTTTTTTTATAGCTGCGATCGCCATTCAGGCAACGTTATGGTTAATTAAAATCATCAGTGATATAGTAGCTTCTGCAAGTCAATTACTACTGAGTCGCATCATCTCTGCTACTCAACACAAACGCTCATGGACAGCTAAACAGCTTAAATCTCTGGCTGAATTTAGTTCTGGGCAACTGCGCTCAGTTGATTTTCTGCGATCGCTAGTCAATGAGATAGTCATAGTATCCTGGGTATTAATAGTGATATTTTGGTTAGCTCGTTGGCAAGGCATTGCAGATGCACAACGAGACGCTGGTCAAAACTCAACTTTGCCCGTTGTAGCGTTAATTACACCGGAAGAAAAGTTTGCTGTGGGACGCAAACTTGATGATATATTTGCCGATCCGTCTTTGAAAGGCTACCGCATTATTGGCGATCGAGGTCTATTCGACGACTTGCGAGGCAGGGAAGATAATGATATCAGCAATCCACAACAGCCGAGAGTCTGGCGCTTACTCCTAGAACGTGGCGGCTGGATTTATTTGTTTCGAGCATTGCCCCCAAATGCAAAACTTGATGAGTTACCGTCAGTGTTGGCTATTCAAGAAAGTGATAAGGGACATATCATCATTCGCAGTCCAGAAGTTTCTAAAACTACTTCTCCTTGATATCTTGAATAAGTTGTTTAAATTTAGGTTAATAAAAAGTTATTTATCCTTAACCACTGTTTTATAATTCCCCTTAACTACAGCATCTTGCTCAAGTTATCGCAGATTCAGGGGAAAAATTTAATGAACCAGGGGCAACGTACTCCTAAAACAAGGAGATATTTGACTGAATTAGTTCAGACTTATATTGTTAAAGCTTTACACACTGCCAGACAGTGGCGCGTGCAACTAATCCGATGGTTGTACCAATATTCTTCGTGGGGTGTTGCGTCTCTATTTTTGGTCGGACTTAGCTTGAGTATCGTAATGGCTGCATGCTCTCCACGTAATATCGATAATACTGGTAATGCTGGCGTAGCTTCCCAGAGTGATGTAAGCCTAACGTTTGTTTCCTACTCAGTTACCAATGCAGCATACCAGCAGATCATTCCTAAATTTATTGAACAGTGGAAGAAAGAACATAACCAAAATGTCACTTTTAAACAAAGCTATGATGGGTCAGGTTCCCAGACTCTTGCCGTGATTGACGGTAAGGAAGCTGATGTGGTACACCTGTCACTTGCCCTTGATATTAACAAACTTGTTGAGGCAGGTTTTATTCAACCGGGATGGGAAAAAGAAGCGCCTAATGATGCAATTGTAACCAAATCTTTAGAGGCGATCGCCATTCGTGAAGGTAATCCCAAAAATATCAAAACTTGGGCAGATTTGGCAAGAGATGGCGTAAATGTGATGATGCCTGACCCCAGAACCTCTGGCGGCGCTCGCTGGAATTTCCTTAGTCTGTGGGGTTCTGTGACCAAAACCGGCGGAAATGAAAATCAAGCAATAGACTTTATCTCCAAAGTTTATAATAATGCACCTTTGTTACCCAAAACTGCTCGCAATGCCAGCGAACTGTTCTTCAAAGATGGTCAAGGTGATGTTCTGCTCAACTATGAAAATGAGATGATTTTATCGGCACAAAATGGTGAAAAAGTCCCATTTGTTGTGCCTGATGTAAATATCTCCATCGACAATCCTATTGCTGTTGTAGATAAAAATGCCGATAAACACGGAACTCGCCCGATTGCCGAAGCGTTTATCAAATTTCTTTACACTCCAGACTCGCAACGAGAGTTTGCCAAATTGGGATTTCGTCCCGTTGACTTAACGATCGCCAAAGAAACGGCAGCCAATTTTCCCAAAATTAAAACCATCTTTAAAGCTGAAGATTTAGGAGGCTGGGACGAGATTCAAAAGAAATTCTTTGATGAAGGTGCAATCTTTGACAAAATTCGAGCTAAAAAGTCTTAGAAGTTTTCGTTATCGAAACAGAATACATGTGTCAGGAGTCAGAATTCAGTTGGGTATTCTGACAGAAATTGCGGATAGCGCAGCGTAAAGCCTTCTCTTCTCCTTCTCCTGTTGGAGACGCTGCGCGAACGGGAGGCAACGCTTTCGGCATAGCAACGCTATGAGCGAGTCTGCGTACCCCTACGGAGAAGCAAGCTACGCGCAGCGTCTCGTAGAGAGCGTCTTGATTCTGATCGGAGCTTTCGGAGTCTCCGGCTTTGCTCCTGAATTCTTCTTCAATTAATCATCTTCTCTAAAGCGATTTGCAAATCTTTTGTCAAATCGCTCACACCTTGTCTAGCCGCCAAGCGATCGCCCTGACAATTTTTCCAGCGTTCGGTTACTGAAATTGGCTCCCCTACGGTGATTTGTGTCTCTCGCAAACCTAGCCGAGGTCGCCCTGGAAGTGTTGTATCCTGAATTCTAGAAAGCATATCGTATACAAGCAAAGCTGTTTCCGCAAACCGTTCCGCCGTCGGTTGTTCTTGAACATAAGTAGCTGTAACTGCAACAAAACTTTCCACTATCCGCATGTGGCGCATTCGCAAGTCTGCTTCTTGGGCAATCCAGTCTGCTAAACCGCGTTTAAAGGGTGGTAAAGCATTGATATCTGGCAAATCTTCCCGATAAATGTAATTCCAGCCAGCCTCTTCTAAACGGCGACAGCGATCAATGGGATTTCCCTGTGCTTGAACTCCAAAATATTGCTCGGCAACTTGTAAAGCCTTATCCAGTAACCGATGAAGTCGAGCAATTAATACCTGATTAGGACTAGCAGATTCATCAGTTGAGATGGTTTTTGGGATGTCTTGATGATAGAAACGACGATAAAACTCTTCCATCTCAGTAATCAGATATTCAGCCAACCTACAGAGGCGTTGATAGTAAATCTCTTCGCGTAGGCGTAGCCCGCCGCAGGCATCGCCGTGCTCAATTTCTATTGCCGGCAAGCCACTATCAGCTTCCAACTTACTCAGCAGCCAATCCAGTTTAGACCAAGGTGGCTCAACGTAGCGATACTGGATGGCGATCGGTACAATAATTACAGTCTCAGTCCGATTGGCTTTTTGCAAGTCTTCTACACACCAGAACCCCATTTGAGCAACACCAGGTTCTAAGGGGCTAACAATACCACTATGACCATTAGTACCGCCTTCAGGTGCGACTGCGATCGGTAGTTCGCCATTAGCAAACAACTCCCGTGCAGTTTGAATAGCTTGGCGATCTAGTCGCCTACCGCGATGAACCGGCACACCTCCTATCCGAGAAAACAACCAACCCAGCCACTTTCCAGCCCAAACCGTCATACCCCGGTCATAGAGAAAATAGCTGTGAACAAGGGATTGCAGTGTAATACCTTCCTGACGAGCAACCTGTGGCACAATGCGGGAAAGCAAATACAGCATACAGAGAGGATCTTCCACCTCTGGGTGGCGAAATGCCAGCAAAAAGCGAATTTTTCCAGCCTGGAATTGTTGATAAAGTTCAGCTAATACCTCAACATTCTTGGCTTCAACACGGATAATACCAGCCGTTAGCCAAGGACGAGTGCGGAACCGTAATGCGATCGGCAGTAACCACCGAACAATCTGGAGTACCAGCGGGTTCAACCGTTGAGGAATAAATTTTAGTGGTGGTTGAGTAGACTGAATCGATCTAGGCAAGTCGCTCTCCAGATTGTATTTCTAGCGATTGTACAACGTGAAGTCTTGGTTTTGCGTCAACCCGCAGCATGTTGTTAAACATCGCTCTGCTTTATCCCTCTTCTGTTACTTTCCGGGTATTCTGAATAAAAGAATAAAAAAATAAAACAATGATTAGTTTAAATTCTCCATTCTTCTTAGGCTTAAATCAATCTCGTCAAATTGAGACTGAGGCAGAATAAAATAGCTATGTTGATTTTTCTAATCATCCGCAATGGAACCACGAATACGGATGGAAAAATACTTTAAATAATCTGCGTCTGATTATCCAACCACTCTTACTATTTTGGTTGATTTATCCCTGGTTAAGTATTTTCCCTAATTCACACAACGATCGCCCGGTGGGAGAATAACCGTACCCAACCTTCACCCCTGGCACTCATGCAGCTAAAAAATATGCTCCATGAATTAAAAGATTCTCCGGTTAAGTTTCACCGAATTTGCGTACCCTCAACCAACAGCTAGAACAGCGAGTGCAAGAGCGCACCACTCAACTGGAGGCACTCAACCAGGAACTAGAAGCCTTTTCCCGCTCAGTTTCCCATGACTTAAAAACACCACTGAACTACATCACCATGACGGCAGAATGCCTCTGGCAAAAACTAGATTCAACCCAGTTAGATGCAATAAGTCGGCGGTATTTGAATATCATCGCGCAGTCGGCTCGACAAGCTGGGGCAATGGTGGATGACCTGCTGGAGTTTTCTCGCATGGGACAGGCAGAAATGCGCCAGACGACGGTTGAGATGAACACACTGGTACAACAGGTGCAGCAACAGTTGCAACCAGATATGACTAGACGATCGATTCATTGGCAAGTTGCAGCCCTGCCATCGGTGCAGGGTGATTTGGCAATGCTGCGGCTGGTCTGGCAAAACTTGCTTTCCAATGCGGTTAAATACACCCGCGATCGCCCTGAAGCAATTATCACCGTTGGTAGTAGTAATTGCGAACACGAAACAGTATTCTTTGTACAAGACAACGGCGCAGGATTTGATATGCAGTATCACGATCACTTATTCCGCATTTTCCAGCGATTGCACTCTCAACAGCAGTTTGCCGGAACGGGGGTGGGACTGGCGAACGTGCGGCGAATTATTCATCGGCATGGCGGGCGCACCTGGGCAGAAGGTGCGATCAATCAGGGGGCAACGTTCTACTTTTCGCTACCTAAACAGGAGAAACAAGAATGAGGCTGCGGTTTCTCTCGCTTGAAGACAATCCACTCGATGCAGAGATGGTTGAAGTGACACTGCTGGATGGGGGCGTTGACTGTGAACTGCGACGGGTGGAAACTCGCTCTGACTTCATCAGCGCACTAGAAACCGATGAGTTTGACCTGATTTTGGCAGACTATGCCTTGCCTACTTTTGACGGCATCTCAGCATTAAAAATTGCCCATAACTTGCGTCCCGATCTGCCTTTCATTTTCGTCTCTGCCAGCCTAGGGGAAGAACTCGCGATCGAAGCCTTGAAGCTGGGAGCCACCGATTATGTGTTGAAACAACGGATGGGGCGATTAGTGTTTTGTGTGCAACGGGCATTGCGAGAGGCACAAGAACGCCGCGAACGCCAACGGGCAGAAACTGCGTTGCACCAGAGCGAAACCCGCCTCCGCAGAGTAGCAGCAAACTTGCCAAATGGAGCGGTTTTCATCGTGGATCACGAATTGCGCTATCTGCTAGCAGAGGGCGAAGCGCTGAAGAATGCAGGCTTTATCTCTGAGGAACTGGTGGGCAAAACGCTATGGGAAGCCCTTGATCCCGATCTGGCAAGTCACTATGAACCTTACTTTCGTCAAGCGTTGGCTGGCGAACCTTTTACCTTAGAGCATCACAGTCACGATCGCGACTACATGACTCACGGTATGCCTCTATACAACGAGCAGGGGAAAGTGGAGGCAGCGCTATCAGTCTCTTACGACATTAGCGATCGTAAGCAAGCCGAAGCTGACCTGCGCGAAAGTGAATCTCGCCTCCGGTTGATGATTGAAAGCGCAAGAGAGTATGCGATTTTCACCCTGGATCTTGATAATCGGGTCACAAGCTGGAATTCTGGTGCCCAACGATTGTTAGGGTATTCCGAAGCAGAAATTTTAGGGCAAACTGGTCGGATCATTTTCACCCCCGAAGATAACGAACAAGGCAAATCTGAGCGAGAACTGCACCTTGCTCTGACAGAAGGACAAGCGGAAAATAAACGCTGGCACATTCGCAAAGATGGCAGTCGGTTTTGGGGCACGGGCTTTGTCATGCCCTTGCGGAATGGAGACAATGTGGTACACGGATTCATCAAAATCATGCGGGACGAAACCGCCCAACGACAAGCCGAGGAACGCTTTCAGGCACTCTACGACACCACCAGCGACCTCCTCGCCACCGAGCAACCTTTGACGCTGATGCACAACCTGTTCAGCAAGCTCTCTACCCAGCTAGACCTCGATTACTACTACAACTACATGGTGGAAGAGAAAGACGACCGCCCCATGCTGCATCTGAAGAAGTATGAGGGAATTTCCGATGAAGCGGCAATGGATATCGAATGGATTGAGATCGGTCAACATTTGTGTGGACTGATTGCACAAGAGCAACAGCAACTCGTGATGGATCAAGCGCAAATCTCCAGCCATCCCAATGCTCAACTCAACCGCTCGCTCGGCGTGACAGCTTACGCCGGACAACCCTTAATTGTTCAAGGGCGATTACTGGGAACACTCTCGTTTGCCAGCCGCACCCGTACCCACTTCACGCCTGAAGAAGCTAATCTACTGCAATCGACTTGTGACCAGATGGCGATCGCCCTAGAGCGCACCAACTTACTCAACTCCATTCAGCAACAGGCAGAGCAATTACAACGAGCAAACCAGATCAAAGACGAATTTTTAGCCGTGTTGTCGCACGAATTGCGATCGCCCCTCAATCCGATTCTGGGTTGGGCAAAGCTGTTGCAAAAAGGCAATCTCAACCCAGAACGAACGACAACTGGCCTTGAAATCATCGAACGCAATGCTCAACTACAAGCTCAACTGATTAATGACTTGCTCGACATCTCTCGGATTCTACAGGGCAAATTGAGTTTGAACCAGATGCCCGTTGATCTCAGGGCAGTGATCACAGCCGCTTTAGAAACGGTTCACCTCGCAGCCGTTGCCAAGTCACTGCAAATTGAGACAACCTTTTCACCGAATGCCAGAACCGTAATCGGTGATGCTGGACGATTGCAACAGGTGGTCTGGAATCTGCTCTCCAACGCTGTGAAGTTTACGCCTCAAGGTGGGCAAATCACGGTTGCATTCAGTCATACAGACACTCATGCCCAAATTCAAGTCACTGATACAGGAATTGGCATCAATCCTGATTTTTTACCTTACGTCTTTGAACATTTTCGGCAACAAGATGCAGCCACCACGCGCAAGTTTGGTGGACTGGGATTAGGATTGGCGATCGCGCGTCAAATTGTAGAAATGCACGGCGGAACAATCGCGGCCCAGAGTCCGGGTGACGAGCAAGGTGCTACGTTTACAGTACAAATTCCGCTTGCGCCTCGCTTGAGTGAACGACCCTCTACAGAATTATCCTCAGGCTCAATCGGTGATTTGACTAACATCTCTATCTTAGTCGTGGATGATGAAACAGATTCGCGGGAGTTCGTCGCCTTTGTCTTAGAGCAAGCAGGGGCGATCGTTACTAGCGTTGCTTCTGGGATGGAAGCCTTGCAAGCAATAGAACAATCCACTCCCAATTTAATCGTGAGCGACATTGGAATGCCAGACATGGATGGCTATATGCTCCTACAACAAATTCGGGCACAGTTGCCAGCGAGTCAAGTTCCAGCCATTGCACTGACTGCTTATGCCGGAGAGTTTGATCGCACTCAAGCATTACAGGCTGGATTTCAACAACACTTAGCGAAACCAATTGAGCCAGCAGAAATTGTGACAACGGTTGCCCGTTTGTGTGGGCGCAAGGAAGGAGATGCATGAACTAGGAGCGTTCAACAGTAGAACAGCTTTTTGCAGGTGACAGCGAGATGGCAGGGTTGATGCAAACACGCTCCGTGTGAGCCGAAGGGGGAGCAACGCGATGCAAGTGATGTCGGGCAAAAATAAGCGATGCCTGCGGCGAGCTACGCTAACGCACAATATCAAGAGCTTTAAATAAAATTGGGTTTACTCGTAAAAAAAACTTTTTTCTTGCCATAATGTATCTCTAAGAACATCATTATTAATGTTCTTAGATTACATCTTTTGCTTACTTTTTGCTTAAGTTGACACCAATGAGCAATGCTGTGCCCCTACGAATGGTCTGTATTTTATGTAATTGAGAACCGCTATATTACGGTTGGCAAACATCATTGCTTCAGGTTGTAAATAAGCTATTTTCTAGCTCGGAATCACTAGAAGCGATAGCCTAATCCGGCTTGGAAGCTGACAGCATCAGCATCACTATTTCTGTAGGCATCAATGCCCCATTTAGTATCGCCATAAGCAATGACATTCTTGCTAACTTCTGATTCAATACCAAGGGTAACTACTGGCGCATTCTGATTGCCCAACGGGGTTTTTTGACCTTCGTCAGTTACAAAAGAATAACCACCACCGAAGTAAAGGTTAGTGTTTCTGGCGATGGGCGCATCGTAAGTCACTATGGGCATAATTGCGGCAGCATCACCACCATACAGCACAGAACCCCGCACTGAAACAGGTGCATTGGGAACGGCGTAACGTCCTTGAATATTACCACCAATTTGTGATTCATCGTTTCCTTGTCCGCCACTGGTTGCACCAACGGCAACACCAGCACCGATATAATTGCCGTTTGTGCCAGCTGTTTGAGCAGAAGCAATTCCCGCCGAGAGAACAATGGAAGCAAGAGCAACGAAAGAGACAGCTAATTTTGTAAGTTTCATAGAATTCTTCTCACTAGAGTTAGGTAAAATCAATATTCTCTAGTACTAGAATCTCTTTTTTTACAAAATGTAACCTCGCACATCTGGTTCACCCAAGTGGCTGAATTCTTTCTCACCCACTTGGGTATAACAAGTGATATCATGTCCGGCTAAAGACTTATCATTTAGAGCGCAGTTCTTGCTGGGGGCTCTTAGCTGGGGGAAAGAGGCTTTTGGGATTTTTGCACAGATACGGTAATCATAAGTGATTCACCGGACTTGATATGAAATATTCAAAAAGGGAACAGGTTAATTGTTACAGGAGATAGTTACTATTCCCGATCCCCTATTTCTCAATTTGAACTTTTGCTAGGTCTTTGCCAATTCGGTTTTTGATTACTCGTGCAGGTATGCCTACAGCAACGGAGAAAGGAGGAATATCTCTATTGACAACTGCTCCCGCACCAATAACACTGCCTTTACCGATGGTAACCCCATCTAATACTGTTACTCCATGCCCTAGCCAACAGTCATCCTCAATTACAATTCCCTTGCGAGTAACACCTTGGTATTTAATCGGCTCCATCGGATTGGCAAAATTATGATTATTGGCATATATCCCTGAGTAAGCAGCTATTAAGCAGTGTTTACCAATTTTGATGTCTCCTGGCCCCTCAATAGCCACGTTGGGGCCAATAAAGGTGTCTTCATCAATATGTATACACGTATTTTCCAAAGACCCTATATCAACGTTACGCTCAATAGCGACTTTATTTCCTAAATGAATTCTATTATTTTTATGTCCTCTAGCATCCATCCGTACACCCTTGAAAATATATGCTCCACTGCCTATCTCAATACAGCAAGTACCGTTAAATTCAACACCATTTTGAATATAAACTGGGCTGCCTATCTGGGCAAAAATACTACGATATCCCAAATTACGCAACTTCGGCCCCAAAATAAGTGTAGGAATATCCCCTAACACAGTAGTTACTAAAAGTTCTTGCACGCGCTGCAATTTGGAAAAATATTGCTCGTTATGCATGGCTACATATCTCTTCAATTAATTGTTGTTGACAGGATTGATTTGTTGTGTCTGTATCCTAATCTTCTGCCAATACCAAAAAGTTTTGTACTTATTGATACATGATTCCAATTGGCAGTATTACCAAAATTTACCCATGTTTTTAGATGGTTTTCCAAATGTTGAAAAGCCAGAGCCTGGTTTTGACTATGTGAGCAATTCTTTAACTTAGGTGGGAGAGAATTACTCAATTGATAAGCTGCTCTACATTTTAATTACATAAGCTGGACGGGCTTTTCGACCACCCCACAAGAATTATATTTAATTCAATTATGCAAATTAGATGTTTTTTAGCTTATGCACAATTGCCTTGGATTGCTAGAAGCTTTTGTACCAGTTACAGCACGTAAAAATTTCGCTTCTTTTTCACCAAATCAATTAACAAAACAATCTCAGTGCATTGCAGGGTCAAATCCAGACGATTAAATTGTCTGATGGGAAAATTTGCTGGTTTAGATCGGCTACTGTTTCGGTTATCTGGCAAATTTGCAAAGCTTGTTACGCAAATAGGGATAAAGTTGTTTATGAGGATACTTTTTCTCAAGCGGTTTTAGTCTTTTGAAACAACTCAGTTCCCCAAGCTATATTGCAACAAAAAAATACATTTAACTAGACTATATTCAAAAATTAGATAAAATTTCTGCCTAGCATGACAATGTAATTATTGTTAGATTTTTATGGGTATTTATGCCCAGCTAAAATCCAACTAGGGTGGATTATCTCCCACATCAGCCATCACATTGAAGTTAACCATCGGTGCAAACAAGTAAGCGCTTCCCCGACTGCTATGACGGCTTTCTTGCAACGAATTTCTAGAGTATGCTGCTCCAATCATGTTGCACACAGATGATTTACAGACTAACCAATTCATGTTTTTAATTACATAAATGGTTTTTACTAACAATTGTTTTTAACGATAACACATTTTATTTTTAGTGGAACACTCTTATTAAATAATTTGATTTTCAGGTTGCTTGTTAATTGTAATGGTGAGATTAGTTAAGTTTTTTACTAAAGCGATGCCTATGGCTGGCAAAGCCTACGTTACTCTGAAATAATTTTATACACATAGAGAAAATTATTTGAAAACGGTAACTTTAAAAATTATCTAAGCGATTCATTACCATTTATGTCTATATTTCTACTATTGCTTGTCCAAATAATTTTATATTTTTGTGTTAACTCAAAATGATATCTACTATACTTATGACACCCTCTTGGTTAAAACGCTAAAAATTTGTAAATCACCCATTCGGGTGAGCCAAGCGGGTGATGCGTGCTTGGCACTAGTTATTATAAATTTTATTGAAAGAAAGCTAAAACGTAGCTTAGTTTCTAGGAGAAGTCCAGAAAAAACATCAAATGCCCAGATTGAGGTATCGGTTTTAACTCACACACTTGGTTCAAATTATGGCTTTAATTAAAGAAATTGCCCAAGAAGCTCTAACTATCGGCTATCTGAGTGTTGTAGCCGAAGATCAACTGCGATCGCAACTTCAAAGTAATTATGACTCAGAAGACCTAGATGCCTGGATCATTTTACAGCGAGCTATTGCAGCAGGTGATGTAAAACTTGAGTCGCGCCGAAAAAAAGCTTCTCTCTCTCCTAAAGCCAAGGACGCTTCATCTAGTATCAAACTTGCTTATCAAATGGCAGCAGAGATTGCTTATGCAGCAGCTGTAGCTTTGTCAATGACAAAAAATACCAAAGATCAGCCTTCACTAGGCGCATAAAATAACACATTACTACGTTATTTACTTAATACGTCATTAAAATTTTATACCAAGTAGGTAACACTCGCTTTTCCTAGTTAACTGCTTGGTATTATTTTTAAACGATGTCTACGATGGGCTATTGAGCGTCACATTACCTTAAACTAACCTTAACCAAATAATAGAGTAAGTCTTTCCTATCATAGACCCTCTAGATTAAGGCAATTTTATTAAAAAATAATTAAAATTTTAGCTCTTCCTTGACCCAGCTATGAGGAATTTTCATCCTCAGCCAAGACCTTAGATTGATCCCCAGAATCAATTCTAAAAGAAATATAAATTATTTATTCAAAACTAAATTTTTTTCAGTGATATATGGCACTAAATGATTAAATTTTAATATACCAAGTACATGGCTGAGGGTAAGGCATAGAATTAGAAACACCTTGGTGTAAACTTTAGCAACGAGGTTAAAAAAATTCTCAATGCTTAACAAAGTCATCGCTTTTTCACAAACTACTGTATAAAGAATTGGCAACATTGGTAAAGAGAGTAAACAATAACCATAGCTAAACTTGGAGTTTTGCCAACCTATGCAGCCAATTCGCACATTTAACGTATCCCCTTCACTACCGCCGCGACTCGAACCACTACGGCGGCTAGCATATAATTTGCACTGGGATTGGAACGTTGACACTAAAGATTTATTCCGTCGCTTAGACTCTGACCTGTGGGAGTCTAGCCATCATAACCCGGTGTTGATGTTAGGTACTATCTCTCAATCGCGGCTTCTGGAAGTTGTCGAAGATGAAGGCTTCCTAGCGCAAATGGATCGATCTGACCGTCAGTTAGACGATTATTTGCAAGAGCGTACCTGGTATCAGAAACAACGGGAGCATAATCCAAAAGAATGCTACGCCTATTTTTCGGCAGAATTTGGACTTGTAGATTGTTTGCCCGTCTATTCTGGGGGCTTGGGCGTTCTGGCGGGGGATCACCTCAAATCTGCCAGTGACTTAGGGCTACCCCTTGTGGGCGTAGGTTTACTGTATCAGCAAGGCTACTTTGCCCAGTATCTCAATGCCGATGGCTGGCAGCAAGAACGCTACCTGAGCAATGATTTCTACAATATGCCCTTGCATCTGGAGCGCAATCCTGATGGTTCAGAATTGCGAATTGCGGTAGATTATCCAGGACGCAAGGTGTATGCCAGAGTTTGGCGCGTACAGGTGGGAACGGTGCCCCTGTATTTGATGGACACCAACATTGAACCCAACAATGTTTACGACGGCGACATCACAGATCAGCTGTATGGTGGCGACATCGATATGCGTATCCACCAGGAAATCATGCTGGGGATCGGTGGTGTGCAAATGCTCAAAGCTTTGGGGCTGAAAGTCACCGCTTACCACATGAATGAAGGCCACGCCGCCTTCTCTGCCCTAGAACGCATCCGCTTGCTGATTCAGGAAGAGGGACTGAATTATCCCCAAGCTAGACAGGTGGTGGCTTCCAGTAATATTTTTACTACCCACACGCCAGTACCGGCAGGGATTGACTTGTTTGCTCCTGATAAAATGCTGTACTACCTGGGGTACTATGCAGAGATATTTGGGTTGCCCAAAGAGCAATTTTTAGGACTGGGGCGCGAGAATACAGGCGATTTATCTGGGCCTTTCAGTATGGCGGTGCTAGCGCTGAAGATGGCAACATTTTCTAACGGTGTAGCACAACTGCATGGTGTGGTGTCGCGGCAAATGTTCCAGGGCTTGTGGCAGAATGTGCCAGTAGAAGAAGTGCCGATCGCAGCAATTACCAATGGTGTCCATGCTCGGAGTTGTGTTGCGAAATCAACTCAAGAGTTATACGATCGCTACTTGGGGCCAAATTGGTCATCAGCACCACCAGATAGCCCATTGTGGGAACGGATGGACGCTATACCCGATGAGGAATTGTGGCGCAATCACGAACGCTGCCGCTTGGATATGATTTTGTATGTGCGGGAGCATTTGGTTAAGCATTTAACCGATCGCGGCGCTTCCGCCTCCGAAATTTCCCAGGCACAAGAAGTTTTAGATCCTTACGCTTTCACCATCGGCTTTGCCCGTCGGTTTGCTACCTACAAACGCGCTACCCTCTGGATGCGTGATTTGGATCGCATTAAACGGCTTTTACTAGGCAACAAAGACCGAAAAGTGCAATTCGTAATCGCTGGTAAGGCACATCCCAAGGATATTCCCGGTAAAGAACTCATCCGCGATATCAATCACTTTATCCGCGAACAGCATTTAGAAAAACAGGTAGTGTTTGTTCCCAATTACGACATTCACATCTCCCGGTTGATGGTTGCGGGTTGCGATATCTGGTTAAATACACCGCGTCGTCCACGGGAAGCTTCTGGTACCAGTGGCATGAAAGCCGCAATGAATGGATTGCCGAATTTAAGTGTACTAGATGGCTGGTGGGATGAAGCTGATTACGTCCGCACAGGCTGGGCGATTGGACATGGAGAGAATTACGACGATCCCAACTACCAAGATGAAGTAGAAGCAAATGCTCTCTATGAGTTGTTAGAGAAGGAAGTTGTACCGTTATTTTACGATCACCGGGATAGTGATGCTTTACCCCGTCCGTGGGTTGCCAAAATGAAGGATGCAATTCGCCTGAATTGTCCCTTCTTTAATACAGCGCGGATGGTAGGAGAATATGCACAAAGGGCTTATTTCCCGGCTAGCGATCGCTATCATACCCTGACAGTTGATAACTATGCCCCAGCGAAAGAACTAGCTGCTTGGAAAGAAAAACTGAGAGAACACTGGTTCAACATCAAAATCAAAGATATTAACGTATCAGCAGCTTCAGACATTGAGGTTAACCAAACCGTTGCTGTCAAAGCCAAGGTTGACTTAGCAACTTTGAAGAATGATGATGTGCAGGTGGAGTTATATCAAGGTGCGATCGATGCCAATGGTGAGATTGTCAACGCTGTGCCAGTGGTGATGGATTACCAAGGGGAGGATGGACAGCAATTGAGTATTTACACGGGTAATATCACCTATACCGCTTCTGGTTTACAAGGCTTGTCTTTGCGTGTATTACCGAAAAATAAAAATCTGGCTAATCCTTATGAACCAAGGTTGATTGCCTGGGCAGAATAAAAGTACTGAGTAATTGTTGAATACTCAAGAATAGGCGTTGCTGATTTAAGTTTTGCAACGCCTTTTATATCAAATATTTTCAGGTAGATAATTAATATCTAGTAGCTGTTCTAAGGTATAAGTACAATATTGAGATAAGTTATCTAGTTTACCCTCAGTTTTATCAATTACATATCCTAAAGCATCATCATAAATTGATGCTAATTCATTTTCTAAATATTGATATAAATTTGTTGTCAAATTACGTTTTAATTGATTCCTAAAACTTCTAATTTCTGCTTTCCAATGCCCAGAATTATATTGAAATTCTTCTTTCCAATATTGCAGCAATAAAATATGTCTAATAATTTGTTCTAATAAACTAGCAACCTTGGCTTTGTCTCTACGACCCAAATTTTCTAGCTCCTCTATTAAATTTTCTAAATCTAATTTTTCTAAATGGTTAGCTTTCAATAGTTTGATTGTTTCCTCTAACCAGAGATGATCGTCAATTTCATAAAGGTCTTTTAAACTCAAGTTAGAACTAACTCCTTGCATAAAACCTCTTTGAATTAAATCTTACGAGATTACAATTTTAGGCTAACATTCTTTGGGGGATGATAATGTAGCCAGTAGTATGATCGCCTAATACTAAGTTACGTTGTTCTCCCCAATACCACCAATAAGCGGCAACATAGGCGCAAATTAAGCTATCTAGTTTATCTTCGGTTGCTTTGAGGGCTGCGCCTGTGGTAGGGATTTCCAGAAGGAACGAACCGCAGAGGCCCAGAGGGCGCAGAGGAGGACAGAAGGAGGGGAGGATATCAAGAAGATAATTTTGGAGTTTGATTAGTTCTAGGCGGCGCTCATTCAGGCGTCCTTTTTTGTATTTGAGGATGCGTTCTAAGTTGAATAGGTTAACAATTGCTGGGTGGGGAAAGACTTCTATTTGATATCTGCTGAGTTTTTGCGGTTCTATGGTGGGTGCGTGTGCAAAACCGCGTGATTCTAATTCTAAGCCAAAGTTGATGGTGCGATCGGCGAAGGGTAGGTTTTGATTAGCTGGGTAGCATGCTGCATGATATTTACCAAAGTATTTGTGGCTGAGTTTGTCGGGGAGGCGGCTTCCAGTGGCGTTGGGTATGAGGGTAGGTGCATCTACAGCGATGATGGCTGGTTCGTCTGGTTGTACGCTTTGATCAATCCAGCTGAGGATGTCTGCAATAGCTTCTTTACGGTCTAGATCAAGTAGTTGCAGTTGTCCATCTATCCATTCTAAATAGCATAGTCCACTTGGTTGAGATTTCCAGCCTAAATCAATGCCAATAAATTTCATGGTCATAACACGAATTTGCGATTATTTTCGCATTTCGCGGCAACGATTTACCTAAATTTACTTGCTAAAAATTGTGATAAATAATCTTATAATCTTAAATAGCTTGTCTTAATTTATTTTATCTGGCAATAAATTAATCAAGATTATTCCAATGAAAGTTTTATTTTTACATCCCAATTTTCCCTCGCAATTTCGCAATCTAGCGACAGTTTTAGGTAAAGATCCTAATTGTCAAGTCGTCTTTGGGACAAATCGTCGTGAAGGCGAAATACCTGGCGTTTTTAAAGCTATTTATACTCCTTCTCGTGAAGCTGCTCCCCAAACCCACCATTACGTTCGCAACCTGGAAAATGCTGTTCTTACCGCCCAGGCTGTCTATCGCGTGTCAGAAAAATTAAAGGCCGAAGGTTTCGTTCCAGATATAGTCTATGGCCATTCTGGTTGGGGCCCGACTTTATTTATGAAAGATATTTTCCCTAAAGCAGAATTATTATGTTATTTCGAGTGGTTTTATCATGCTCACGGTTCCGATGCAGATTTTGATCCCAATGAACCATTGAATGCTGATGATGAATGCCGCATCCGCGTCAAAAATGCGCCGATTTTGACTGATTTATATAGCTGCGATCGCGGACTTTCTCCAACGAACTGGCAGCGTCAGCAGTTTCCCAAAGAATATCATAGCAAACTCACTGTAATTCATGATGGTGTTGATACCAAATATTTTGTTCCTAAACCAGGCGCAAAGTTAATTTTACCAAGAATAAATCTCGACCTTTCTCATGTGGAAGAGTTGGTAACTTATGTGGGACGGGGGATGGAACCTTATAGAGGTTTTCCACAGTTTATGGAAACAGTGGCGCTACTTCAGCAGCGAAGACCTAAGTGCCATGTGGTAGTTGTGGGAGAAGATAGGGTGGCTTATGGAAAGAATCTTCCTGATGGGCAGACTTATAAACAATTAATGTTAGAAAAATTATCTTTGGATTTATCGAGGCTACACTTTACAGATAGGCTTCCTTACAATGAGTATCTTCAGGTTTTGCAAGCTTCTTCTGCTCATGTTTATTTAACTCGTCCTTTTGTTTTATCCTGGTCAATGTTAGAAGTAATGGCAGCAGGATGTTTACTAGTAGCCTCTAAGACTTCGCCAGTATTGGAAGTCGTACAGGATGGGGTAAATGGACTGTTGGTAGATTTCTTTTCTCCTCAGAATATTGCTAATAGGGTTGAAGAGGCGCTGAATCACCCTCAAGAGATGCAAGCAATTCGTGTAAATGCACGAGAGACAATTCTGAAGCGTTATGATTTGGCGAAACTGTTACCACAGCATTTGCAATGGATGTTCGCTAGTAAAAGTTCTGATAGTTTGAAAAAGCGCTCAGTTTCTAAAGGATTTGGCAAAAGTCATTAGTCATTGGTCATTGGTCATTGGTCATTGGCCTCTTGCATAAATATTTTTTGCCTCAAGAAAAGGTGCAAATAAAAGCTTGAAAAGAACGACTTTTGTAATAAGTATATTAATTATTAGTTATTAGTCAATAACAAATGACAAATGACAAATGACAAATGACAAATGACAGAGAGCAATATTTAAAATGCGAATTATTTTTACCATTGCCCATTTTTTTAAACCTAGCAGTGAGGGTCGTCATGCTTCCCAACGTAAAGACCCGCAACCCCGCTTGCAGGCGTTAACTAATAGCCTTACCGCCTTACACCAATTATTTGGTAAATCTCAAAGTATCATTAACATTGCTCAACGAATAGCTTTTCCCGCTAATCAGCCGCAGTCGCACGAACTAGATATTGTTATTTGTACAACCCAAGATAATCATCTTTTGAATCAGCTTCCTTTACCATCCCATTTATATAAGCATCATTCTACTAATGTAGAACCTCTGCTTTTGGGGTTTGAGTGCCAAGCTATTCTGCAAAGTTGTCTCGGTCAGTATGATTACTACTGCTTCTTGGAAGATGACCTAATTATCCATGACCCTTGGTTTTTTATAAAATTAAATTGGTTTACCCAACAAGCGGGTGATTTAAATTTGCTCCAGCCAAATCGTTATGAAATCTCTCCTTACGGTTTGGTTAATAAAGCTTACATTGATGGGGATTTAGCTTTGCGAGTAACTGCTCCCTATCAAAATGTGCAGGAGCAACCGGAACTCAAGGGTACAATTCTGAATGCATCAATTACCTTTTGTCGTGCCCTCAATCCTCATGCAGGCTGCTATTTTTTGAATGCAAATCAGATGACTCATTGGGCTAATCAAACTTATTTCATTGACCGGGATATCAGCTTTGTTGGGCCTCTAGAAAGTGCTGCAACCTTGGGAATTATGAAGACATTTCGGATTTATAAAACCTCACCGGAACAAGCAAGTTTTTTGGAGATTCAGCACTCTGGAACTGGATTTCTAGGGTTAATTGGAGGACAGGTGAGTTTAGCACAGAGGTGAATACTACGGTTTTTAAAGGGCGATCGCAACCAACTGCCACTAGTACAATAGACATACGAGTGAAAATAGAATGTAGAGACGTAGCAGTGCTACGTCTCTACAAGGATTCTAGGTAACGCATATTTAATTTATGGAAATGCCTGATGTCTAAGCTAGTAATGAAAAGTTTGTAGTAAACACAAAGCGTGCTTAGAGGATAAGGACTTTAGTCCTTACTACGAACTTACCCATCAATTTAAACTTCACAGACTACTAGAAACGAAAACGAGTTGAGCGAACAACACTTTGACGCCAAACAATTATCAGAAATAAACGTAGTTAATGCCAAGTTCTAGGGCGTTTGCCCTTGGTACGCTTACCTTTTATCAAGTTAAAGTGGCTCAGGTGCATTTGAGATAAATATTCATAAATGTATGTTACAACTTCTTATATTTTTGTGTTAAAAAACTAAAAAAAATCTAATTAATTATTATACTCATGTTGCATGATTTTAATGCTTGTTTAGGAGTTATGACTATGACTGCTAGTACTCTGCTGCAAGAAATAGAAAAGTATATCCCTATTGTGGGAGATATAAATATTAAGAGTCCATTAGCATACCAAGCAACTCGTGGGGCGGTTGAGGTAGTTAACACAGTCCAGATGGCAGTTGCAGAAGCTTATATCAACGGATTAGAAGTTCCTGATTCCGTTCTAGAATCGCTTTTCGATACCTGTATGCCAATTTTCTTTCAGTATTTCCCATCCCTACTAGCACCGTATGAATGGGTATTAAAAGAAACTGATAATCTCGCCGAAGGATCGCGGGAACTAATGAAAATTCAGTACGACTTGCCTCAAGCCATGCTGAATACTATGTTGGGGGACGGGAAACTCATTTATCCTAAGTACAGCATGGGATTGTGGGAAAAAGGAGCATTAAACCTTGAGCAATCCCAGATGCACATGATTGATGATGTGATCGAAAAGCTAGACATCAAGGACGGAGACAATATCTTAGACTTTGGGTGCGGGTGGGGATGTGTTCCTAATTACATTCTTTCTAAATTCCCCAATGTCAAGTTTACGGGTCTTAATTTGAGCCACGAGCAATGTGAATATATCCGCCACAAAATGCAAGATCCTGAGAGTTATCTCAGTTCAGATCGGTTTACCCTATATGAAGGTGATTTGAATAATGCAAATTTCGAGACTAAGTTTGATAAAATCCTCTCGATTGGTGTTTTTTGTCATGTTGGTAACTTAACGGGAGCCTTTAAAAAATTAGCTTCGTTTCTGAAGGATGATGGCAAAGTTTTAATTCACATCATCACAGTCCGTATCCCTAACAATATGTCTAGCGTTTACACCCACAAATATATTTTTCCACACGGTCGGTACTGGAATTACGATGCAGTTCCTAGCCATAAACAAGACCTCAAAACAATTCAAAGATGGTATCTCAATGGCTCTAATTACTCTAAAACACTAAGTAACTGGTTACAAAATTTTGACGACAACCAGGCAACAATAAAAACATTAAACTATGGCATGGACTATGCCAAGTTTCGCCGGATATGGAGATTTTATTTGATATGGTTTATTCGCAATTTTGCTAGTTGTGATGGAGAATATAATGGTAATGGTCAATTTTTAATGGTTCATGCCTAGTCGGACAAAGCTAGAGTTTCCCCTGCTAGGGGTTAAACGGCATAGTGTCAATTACATTCCTCTTCACTTAGTTTGACACTCGACCTGAACTAAGCTATCTCATACTGGCAGCGAAAGCACGTCATCACCCCTGTGTCTTGCCCAGAGCGGTGTCGATGGTGGAAGCGATGGTGGCGCTGGTGCTTTGCGATCATTTGTTGCGGCATCAAGGTGAGTGTGGGGTACTGGGCTGATAGCTCGAATGCTGCGAAGCGCTCCGACGTAATACCCACGCTTCAAAGATCGCACTTGTGTTAAGGGATGGACAATCTTGCCCATTATTATTTAATTGGCTGAAGATGCCTTCTTCACAAAAACATCTTCATTGTGCTAAATCCTTGGATTCTTGACTGAAACGGCAAGGAAGAGACTTTTCTTTTGACCAATCTCTCAACCAGAATATTAGACGGATGTCTTTGCTTGTGCCTTGAACACTAAGTTCTGATAGTTTCGGTTTCTGGCGCGAGCGAGAAGTTCTGTTTCAGAAGGCACTCTAATCTTTGACGCTAGCTTCAGGAACTCAAGCATTCTGATGAACCAAAATGTTGGGTCTGGAAGATAGGCAACCTGGCCCTCTCGCACGGTTATGCCATGCCGGGCTGACGACTGGAATGCATGATGAAGATTATGCCAGCCTTCACCCAGGGTCAGAAACGCGACGAGCCAATGGTTCTTACTGTGGTCGTTGGTTATGAACGGTTGCTCACCCAGTATGTGGCTGAGTGAGTTGACGGTGGCGACACCGTGGAAAAGGACAGTCGTGCTGAGGAAAAAAGCGCCGAGATATTCAACTCCACCAATGTAGTACGAGAGCGCACCGAGAGCAACGGTGGGAATGAAGTGCAAACGGTCAATAATCTTCAAAACCACATTACTCTCAACATCGGTGGGAAGCTTCGAGGGAAAAAACTCTGGGGAGAATAGCCATCCAGCTTGAGACCACCAGAATCCTTTGATTCCCTTGAAAGGCATATAGGGGGAATGAGGATCTTTTTCCTGGTCTGAGCATTGATGATGCGCCACGTGGTGAGCTTTCCACCAACTTGGCCCCATCTGCCCAGATGAAGCAGCCACGATGCTTCCAACGCATAGAACTGAGGTTGGAGCCTGGTAGCTCTTGTGGGTGAGTAGCCTATGGTAGATGCCAGTAGTTGCAAGCATTCGTATTACATATAACAACACGGCCCACAAGGCAGCACCCCACGATAAGCCAGTAACAATAATGAGTAATGATCCTAAATGACTGACCACGATCAAAGTAGGGCCTACTATGTAAGAAATAATCGTGAGATGAGAGTACTGCTTCATTAGTCTTCTAACGTCCTTAAGCTTCAAAATAAAAATGCACCACATCTTCGCCGCAGTGAAGCTTGCGGACAGCAGAACGCCCACCGTTGTCAGCGTTAGTACCACATGCATATCTTGGCACAATTTGCTTGGAATATAAAAAGTAGTTTCAAACACAAGCGGTGGCAAAAAAGCAGTGAAGAGTTTCTATAGCAATCGGAGTTGAGTTAAAATCTCTAATTCCATAACAGCGAGTTGACCTGGAAAATGTCAAAATTAAATGAGTTTTGCGTAGGCAAAAAGCAATTTGTCGCCAGACATCGCCACTTTACTAGCGCGGATTTGAGATAACTAAGTTGAAATTTATGGGCAAGCAACGTGTTCTTTCTGGAGTTCAACCAACCGGCAATTACCATCTAGGTAACTATTTGGGAGCCATTCGCAACTGGGTAGAAGGTCAGAGCGAATACGAAAATTACCTCTTTGTGGCTGATTTACACGCGATAACAGTGCCACATGACCCCAAACAATTGGCAGCCGATACCTACACCCTTGCTGCTCTCTATTTAGCTTGTGGTCTTGATTTAAATCACTCCACCATCTTTGTACAATCCCACGTTTCGGCCCACAGTGAACTCACCTGGTTGCTCAACTGCATTACACCTCTAAACTGGCTGCAAGATATGATCCAGTTTAAGGAAAAGGCTGTTAAACAGGGAGAAAATGTGAGTGCAGGCTTATTAGATTACCCTGTGCTGATGGCAGCTGATATTTTGCTTTACCAAGCTGATAAAGTGCCAGTGGGTGAAGACCAAAAGCAACATTTGGAATTGACACGGGATATTGCAGCTCGGTTAAATCACCAATTTGGTAAACCAAATCAACCAGTTCTGAAGTTACCAGACCCTTTGATTCGTAAGGAAGGGGCAAGGGTGATGAGTTTGGCGGACGGTACACGCAAAATGTCGAAATCTGATCCTTCGGAGTTAAGCCGAATTAGTTTGCTAGATTCACCAGAACAGATTCAATACAAGATTAAGCGTTGCAAAACTGATCCCATTCGTGGGCTGACTTTCGATGATCCAGCACGTCCAGAGTGTAATAATTTGTTAACGCTGTATACATTGCTTTCTGGTAAAACGAAGGAAGATGTAGCAGTTGAGTGTCAGGATATGGGTTGGGGACAATTCAAGCCATTGTTGACGGACACGATAATTGAGTCTCTCAAACCAATCCAAGAAAAATATCAGTCGATAACGGAGGATAAAAGCTATTTGGAGTCTGTGTTGCGGGATGGAGGGGAAAAAGCTAGAGCGATTGCAAATCAAACTTTATCACAAGTAAAAACTGCTTTAGGCTACTCTCTTCCTCTATAATTTGTCCCTTTTCGGTGTGATTGGCTATACCATTTAAGAAATTGAAATTCTTAATTTTATGCATCACACCCATAGCCCCACAGCTTTTCAGAGAGCTGTACAAGCAGGTGAATTTCTAATTACCGCCGAGGTAGCACCGCCGAAAGGGGGAGATCCAGCGCACATGATTCAAATGGCGGCGACTCTTAAGGGAAGGGTTCATGCTGTCAATATTACTGATGGTAGCCGCGCAGTGTTACGGATGTCTTCGTTAATGGCGTCGGTGATTTTGTTACAAAACGGCATAGAGCCGATTTGTCAAATTGCTTGCCGCGATCGCAACCGCATTGCTTTACAAGCTGATTTGATGGGCGCTCATGCTTTAGGTATCCGTAATATTTTAGCTTTAACTGGCGACCCAGTAAAAGCAGGCGATCATCCAGATGGCAAAGCAGTGTTTGACTTGGAAGCTGTGCGACTGCTACAACTGATTCGGAAGATGAATCAAGGTGTTGATTGCAACGAGAAACCTTTGACTGATGGAGCGCTAGATTTATTTGTTGGTGCAGCAGTAGATCCGCAATGTAAAAGTTGGTCGGGTTTGCAAAGTCGATTTGAACGCAAAATCGAAGCCGGAGCGCAGTTTTTTCAAAGTCAGTTGATTACCGATTTTGAGCGGCTGGAAAAGTTTATGGATACTATTGCTGCTGGCTATAAAAAACCGATTTTAGCAGGAATTTTTCTGTTGAAATCGGCAAAAAATGCCCAGTTTATTAATAGATGTGTTCCGGGTGTAAATATTCCCCAACATATTATTGATAGATTGGCAAAAGCCAAAGATCCTTTTGAGGAAGGGATGAAAATTGCAGCCGAGCAAGTGCAGATAGCGCGGCAATTATGTCAGGGTGTCCACATGATGGCGGTGAAGCGAGAAGATGCGATCGCGCCAATTCTAGATTTGGCTGGGGTTGCTCCAGTTAATCAGTTAGTTTCTAAGTAAAGAAGATAACGAATCTTTTATTAAAGCAGATGGGAACAGCCATCTGCTTTTTTATGGTGAAATAGATGTATCTACACTATATACCCCCAAACAGCTACAGGATAAACAATATAGTAATTTGTGGTAAAACAATTAGAGCCTTCAAAAGCAATAATAAAAAACACAATGACAATACTGCCGCAATATAACTATTCACATCTGAAGCAGGAACTAGATAGATTTTTGCGTCAACAATTTCAAAAAACTTTCTGGGGAATTATTTGTTTAATAGTTCTGTTTGGTGTTGGTTTGGTGTCTGTAAACGCGGTACAGCCATTACGTAAGCCTTCCTTGTGGCAAGTTTATCAGCAGTCGCTCAAGTCAGCCAAATATGTTGACTTGACTCATGCAATCGCTCCAGCAATTCCTGTATGGTCAGGTTTTGGTTCATCAAAGTTTGCGCCTGCCCTCAATCCAAAAACGGGTGAGCCATACACTTACCAAAAGGATGGGTTTGAAGCAACTCATTACGATTTATCCAGCGATCAGTTAGGAACCCAACTAGATCCACCTGCTCACTGGAACCCTGACTATCCAGCTATTGATGAATTGCCAGCGACATTTGCTGTTCGTCCTCTAGTAATAATTCCGATCCAGGATAAAGTTGCCAAAGACCCCAATTACCACCTGAGTGTCAAAGATATTCAAGATTGGGAACGCAAATATGGCAGAATTCCCCAAGGCTCAGTTGTGTTTGTTCGCTCTGACTGGTCTTCATCATGGCCAAACCCCAAACTAGCTACAAGAACAAAGTTTCCTGGTGTGAAGCTAGAAGCTTTGCAGTTTCTGCACCTTGAGCGCCACATTCTTTTTCACGGACACGAACCCCTGGATACAGATAGCACCCCAACACTAGAAGGAGAAGCTTGGCTGTTGAAAAATGGATATACCCAAGCAGAGGGTGTTGCAAATCTAGATCATGTGCCAGAAACAGGTGCATTGATCTCTATTGGGTATCCCAAATTCAAAGGTAGTTTAGGAGGTTATGCACGTTACATTGCTATCTGTCCACCAGACTGGAAATACGGCATTTCAGTAGGTCAAATGCCGGAGTCTCCCTTACAAAAAGCAGATAAATCCCTGCACTGGGATACAAAGTTGGGTGTACGGGTACGCTGAGATGAAGCAATTGAGTTATTGATTCCTCTCTACAAGACGCTACTAGGGTTTGCTTGAATGTCGCAAGGAGGGCGTTTGCCTCAGCAAGATACAGGCAAGCGATGACACCTTATATCATGTCCGGTCAAAGACTTATTATTTAGACCGCAGGGGGGCAGGGGGCAGGGGGAAAGAGGCTTTTGGGATTTTTGCACAGATCCAGTAATCATAAGTGATTAACCGGACTTGATAT
>NZ_CAXTNE010000086.1:0-26872 GCF_964245445.1 uncultured Nostoc sp. | reverse complement strand
TGTTAGCTATTATTAATTATTTGTTATTAATGTGAAATACTTTCTATTTTTGTCGTCAATAACACTATATTTTTACGATTTAATTTATATCATACTTTATCTAATAACAGTAATTTATTTAAAAAAAACTTAGATTTTAAATTTGACCTATAAGTTTGCTTTTTTAAATCTAACCTCGATTTTAAACTTAGATTAAAAAATGCTGAGAGGTAAAAAATATGTTTACTCGATTGATAAATCAGTTTTTAGACGGCATCAAGAAAATAAGCTTATTTCAACATCACGATATTAAAATTTTTATTCTCTTCTTTTTTATTGGTATAGGTTTTAATCTAGCGATCGCTTCTTGTACTCCTAGTAATTCAGCTAATGCACCTGCACAGCAACCCCAAGTCCCCAAGCTAACAGTGCTGAAAATGGGACATCAAAAAGGAATGGCACTGCTGAATATTGTGAAAGCACAAGGAAGTTTAGAAAAGCGCTTACAACCCTTGGGTATTTCTGTTACCTGGAATGAATTTTCCTCTACAGCACCTTTATTAGATGGGATGGGTGCAGGTGCAATCGTTTTTGGTGGTGGTGGCGGTACAGGAAGCGTGTTTGCTCAAGCAGGAGATAAATCATTTGTCAGAGTTGCAGCCGGTACAGGTAGCACTAGAGGTTCAGCTATTTTAGTCCAAGAAAATTCACCGATTAAGACACTTTCTGATTTAAAAGGTAAGAAAGTTGCTTTTGCAAAAGGTTCTGGTCAGCACTATATTATTGTGCGTGCTTTAGAGAAAGTAGGTTTGAAATTTAGTGATATTAAACCTCTCTACCTGACACCAGCCGAAGCTTTCCCAGCGTTTGAGCGTGGTGATATCGATGCGTGGTTAATTTGGGACCCTTATACTGCTGAAGCTGAACGTAAACTTCGCACTCGTCTATTGGCAGATAATAGCACTGTATTTGGAGACAAAGCCCCGCTAGAAAGCCCAAGCTTTTATTATGCTGCTCCAGATTTTGTGCGCGATCATCCAGACATTCTTAAGACAATTTTACAAGAGTTAAAAAAGGCTGGTACTTGGTCTAGAGAAAACTATCAGGATTCCGCCAAGCTCCTTTCTAAGCTGTACAAAATTGATCTAAAAACAATGGAAACTGTAGAAAAACGTGGTGGTCAACGTGAGGTATTACCAGTAACAGATGAGGTTTTGAATGGATTGCAACGTATGGCAGATACTTTTTATGAACTCAAAATTATTCCTAAAAAAATTGATGTCAAAGATAAAAATTACAACTGGTTCCCTGAGCAGAAGTGGTAATTCATAATTAATAATGTATACACTTTCGCTCATGTTTTTGTTGATTATAGTAGGCGATCGCATGAAGTTTTCCACCAATATCAAGCGTCGATTATTTTTAATAGCCTTTACATCATTTGCGGCTTCTACAGTATTTTCTAGCTGTAGTTCGCCTCAAAATAATTCTGTGGCATGGCTAACAAAAATTATGCGGTGGGTTTAGCAACTGTACAATCAAAAGCAAATGATCCCAACATCCAAAAACTAAATCAATTGGTTGTCGATCCCAAATTGAAGGATTATATCAATAAGACTTCAAGGGGACATCGCACCTGTATTTTGAACTTGATACGGAGGACTAATGAGCAGATCGAAGCAATTAAAACTAGGTGCTTTTATGCGCCCGGTAAGCATACATACAGGCGCTTGGCGCTATCCTGGGGCTTTGCCTGACGCTAATTTCAACTTCCCAGCGCTGAAACGATTCATCCAGAAACTAGAGCAAGGCAAGTTTGACGCATTCTTCATGGCTGACCACTTAGCGGTGCTGAATATGCCAATCAACGCACTGAAGCGCAGCCATACTGTCACATCCTTTGAACCTTTTACCCTACTTTCTGCCCTTGCCAGCGTCACCGAACACATCGGGCTGGTAGCCACCGCTTCCACGACCTATGACCAGCCTTACCACATCGCTCGCCGCTTCGCGTCTCTCGACCATATTAGTGGCGGTCGCGCTGGCTGGAACATCGTCACCACAGCCAATCCAGACGCAGCGCTCAACTTTGGATTAGAAGAAGAGATAGAGCATGATGAACGCTATCGGCGGGCTAGAGAATTTTATGATGTTGTCACAGGTCTTTGGGATTCCTTTGCTGATGATGCGTTTATTCGGGACGTGGAAGCAGGGATTTATTTCGACCCTGCAAAGCTTCACGTTCTGAATCATAAGGGAAAATATCTCTCGGTGCGAGGGCCATTGAACATCGCCAGACCTGTCCAAGGTTGGCCGGTAATCGTTCAAGCAGGCGCATCCGAAGCCGGACGGCAATTAGCTGCCGAAACTGCCGAGGCTGTGTTTGCACCTGCTAGTAATCTGGAGGCTGGCAAAGCTTTATTTGCAGACATTAAGGGACGGGCGCAGGCGATCGGACGTGACCCAGACAGTATAAAAATCCTTCCAGGGGCTTTAGTCGTTGTGGGAGAAACCGTCGCCGAGGCACAGGCCAAGCGTGTTTATTTAGACAGCCTAGTACATTATGACAGTGGGATCGCCAGTTTAAATGGTGCGCTTGGCTACGACGTTTCGGGTTTTGATCCCGATGGCCCCTTGCCAGAAATCCCACTGACTAACGCTGGTCACTCTTCACGAGAAAGAGTAATAGCCTTAGCGCAACGTGAGAACTTGACTATTCGACAACTGGCGCAACGTATTGGCAGTTACGGCGGGTTGGCTTTTGTGGGCACACCCCAAACCATCGCCGATGAGATGGAAAAATGGCTGTTTGAGGAAGGCTCTGACGGCTTCAACATTATGTTCCCTTTTCTTCCTGAAGGGTTAAATGATTTTGTTGACAAGGTTGTGCCAGAACTCCAACGGCGTGGGATTTTCCGCAAAGAGTATGAGGGTAAGACGCTACGCGAAAATCTCGGACTGGCGCGCCCTGCTAATCGCTTTTTTCAAACTAGTCTGGTGTAAACTGCGATCGCTAGTATCACACCTATTGTTTCTTTCTTTTTACCACTTGCATCAATAGCACCGTCATCCTCGCTGCTTGATTTTTAAATTAGCTTGTGGTAAAGTCCGTGCAATCATAATCTACTGTAAATCGGTCGGTTTACAGTAGATTGTTTAGATGAGAGAGTTGGTAAACAGAGTCTAACCGCAAAATAAAAAATTTCCCATCTTCAACTTTTACATCATTCCAAAATCAGTTTTTTAATTAAAGCCTGTATTTTAAACCCCAGAAAATTGGTAATACATCATGGTAGCAATATCTAGAAAACGCAACTTTCTAATTTTATTAGTAGCTGGAGTATTTACTCTCTCCACAACTTTAGTAAGTTGTAAAGCACCAGATACACGAGAAAAGGCAGCAGTTGCAGCTCCTAATGGCATTAAGACAAAACTGTTAAGAATTGGCTATTTTACTGCTGCGGATATAACCAGAAGTAGACAAGTTTTAGAGAAACGTTTGAATCCCTTGGGTATTCAAGTGCAGTGGGCACAATTTACAGCTGGGCCACAGCTTTTAGAAGCAATAAATGTGGGCAGTTTGGATGTCGGTGCTGTTGGTGAAACTCCACCCATATTTGCCCAAGCAACTGGTATTCCTTTTGTTCTTCTTGCTAATACTATACCGAGCAGTGGTGAAGGTACGGCGATCGTAGTACCGGAAGACTCCCCAGTCAAAACTATAGCTGATTTAAAAGGTAAGGGAATTGCCTTTCAAAGAGCTACTGCTAGTCAATACTTTGTGGTGAAAGCTTTGCAGGAAGGAGGATTAGAGCTAAAAGATGTTAAGCATCTCAATCTGATAGCACCAGAAACTCGTGCAGCTTTATCACGTAAGAGCATTGATGCAGCTGTGTTAAGCGATCCCCACCTGGCTATATTTCAGAGAACAGAAAAAGTTCGGATTATTCGTAATGCTAAAGGACTTTCGACCCAAGGAGGCTATTGGATAGCTGCCCGTAGCTTCGTTAAAGAAAACCCTGAGCTAATAAAAATTGTCCTTGAAGAAGTCCACAAATTAGGTAAGTGGTCTGAAACACATAGGCAAGAAGTTGCCGAAATTGTCGGGCGTGATGCCAAGCTTGATTTGCCAACTTTAGAAACAATAGTCAAACGGCGGCGTTATGGCATCAGACCGATTACCGATAAGGTAATAGCAGGACAGCAAGAGATATCTGACTTGTTCTATAAGCAAAAATTTATCACCAAGAAGATCAATGTTAAGGATGTAACACTTTCCCCTGAAGAATATGCTGCTATCACTCCACCAGATATTAAACCATAATTTGTAATAAATGATAATATGACTACAAACTTATGGCAGATGACAGAAGTCAGTTAAGAACCACTTTTAATCAAGTAGCACTGCTGTATGACCAAGTTCGACCAGGATATCCAGAAGCGCTTTTTGACAATGTGGTGTCTCTCTCAGAAATCACTCCAGACGGAAGGATATTAGAGATTGGTTGTGGTACTGGTCAGGCAACTGTGCCCTTTGCCCGCCGGGGTTATCGTATACTCTGCATTGAGTTGGGTGAGAATCTTGCTACGGTTGCCCAAAAAAATCTGGCTGCTTATCCGCAAGTAGAAGTGCGTAACATCGCTTTTGAGGATTGGGTGACCCAAGAAAATGCTTTTGATTTTGTGATTTCGGCGACTGCTTTCCATTGGCTTGACCCAAGTATTGCTTACAAAAAAACGGCTCTTGCCCTCACATCTAAAGGAGCGATCGCGCTATTTTGGAATGAACATGTATATAGTGATGCTAGTAATGGCTTCTTTGAGGAGGTACAGGAGCTATATCGCCGTCTAGCTCCTGAGTTAGTTAAGGATGACAAGCCTCTTCCTCGTGAGCATGAAGTCCCTAGTAAAACAGGTGAGATTGAGCAAACGGGTTTGTTTGGTGAAGTGACATATCGCTCTTATCGATGGGATGCAGAATATGATAGTGCAACTTATCTCAACCTCTTGAATACCTACTCTGGTCATCTCAGTTTGGATAGCGTTAAAAGGGCACGTTTTTTTGATGCGATCGCTGAATTAATTAATACCAAGTTTAATGGTCAAATTACTAAAGGTTACTTAACTACTTTATACGTAGCCCACTTATTGTAATCTTATCTAAATCATTTTGCAGATATGATTAAACAGTTACGTTTTGTAAGGAGGACAGTTACCCCAACACAAATACCCGTTATGTATGGGATTTTAAACACCTTCGAGTAGGATAAAGATTGTCCTTGAAGAAGTTCACAAATTAGGCAGGCGTAGGCGACTGGCGTTTTCCTTGGACTTACTCTGTAGACGCTTTTTTGCTTTCAACTTTGAGTCTTTCTTGCAAAAAGACGTTAAAACAGATTGACAACTTGGGGAAAATTTGGGAGTATCAAACTACGGTAATTCGGTAGATTTTTAGTGATTTATAAAACTTAAATACATCTAAAACCCTTACAGAGGTATGGTTTTTGTCGAGTGCAGTCGGTGGCTTGAATATGTTACCAGATGTAATCGCCTCAAGGCTGGAAACATTCTTCAACTTTGTAGTGCTAAAGTCGCGTCACCCAGAAATAGCAATTGCCTCACCACTCACCAACATAGATTTTCCACAGGATATTCGGAGATAGAAACTAATGATTAAGAGTCCAGAGAAACTTGCAGATACGACAATTCAGTTTTCGGCTCCTGTGAGAGCAAACTCGCCGGAACTCCAGCAGCTTTTTGATTTTATTGCTCTAGGAGCAAGTGAGCGCGATCGCGATCGCATCCTTCCTTATAATGTGGTTGAATTAATCCGACGTTCCAGGTTGGGTGCATTGCGAATCCCCGTAGCCGAAGGTGGTGGCGGTAGCACCGCACGTGAACTATTCGAGGTCGTGATTCGGCTGGGGGATGCCGATCCAAACGTGGCTCACATTGTGCGAAATCATTTCTCTGTTACAGAGCGAATTTTACGTTCTGAGCGCACCCAGAGGAATCGCCGATGGCTCAAGGCCGTTGCTGATGGTGCAATTATTGGACTCGCTACAACTGAACTGGAAACCAAGCGATCTGGTGGCGGCCAAGTCGTGAATACAAAATTAACACTTGATGGCGACGGCTATCGGCTGAATGGTACTAAGTATTACAGCACTGGCAGCCTTTATGCAGACTTGATTTTTGTGCGTGTACTAGTACCCGATGGCACTAAAGCGTTTATACTGATTCCTACTAACCGTGAGGGGATTGACCTTGTGGATGACTGGGACGGTTTCGGGCAAAGACTTACAGGCACAGGAACGACTACATTCACCAATGTCCGTGTAGAGGCAGGCGAAGTACTTTTTGAGACAGATACAGATAAAGATAACCTGCCATACAACATCGTCCCGCAATTATTTTTAACAGCAATTAATGCTGGTATTATTCGCAGCGTTCTACGTGATGCTACAGCCCTCATCCGTAACAGACCCCGGACTTTCTACCATGCTGTATCCGAGCAAGCCTCAGAAGACCCAATCTTGCAACAGACTGTCGGGCAGATTGCCGCCAATGCCTTTGCGGCCGAAGCGATCGTCTTGGCGGCAGCTGATGGTCTTGATCGCCTCCCTGCTGCCCAAGCTCAGGGTGAAGAGGCAGAGACGGCTGCGGCACTGGCAACTTCTCTGAGTGCATCCAAAGCCAAATTGATTGTCGATGATTTGGCTCTACGTTCAGCTACCTTATTGTTTGAAGTTGGTGGGGCTTCCACAACAAAGAAAAGCTCCAACTTTGATCGTCATTGGCGCAACGCCCGTACCTTATCCTCACACAACCCAAATCACTTTAAGGCTCGTGCGATCGGCGACTACGAGATCAACGGTACACCATTGCCGCAACGAGGATTCTTCTAATTTTGTTTAGATCCCTGACTTTTAACATACGGGAAATCACTTTGTGAGTATTTATTCAGAAGTCGGGGATCTCGCAGCCAACCGAAACCGTTGAGAAGAACTATGAGTGCAATTAATACTACTTTTTTGAGAGGAATGGCACTAAGTTAACGGCAAACTCATTATCTATAAGGCTTCTGGGTGTCGGGTGTTGGGTGTCATGAATAGGGTGTAGGGGGTAGAGTGTAGAGTGTAGGGGAGGAGACGGCGTTGGTCGGGGCTTCTGATTTTTGGCCGCATCGCTGAAACCAGCATTTTAGAAGTTGATAAGGAACTAATAGAAGCTGCTCAAGCAATGGGGTGCAATTATTGGCAAATTGTTCTCAAAGTATTGATTCCCGAAGCTTTGCCTTCATTGATATTAGGTATGACGATTCTAATTGTGAGTTTACTTAACTCTTTTGCGATGGCTGGGGCTGTGGGTAGAGGTGGATTAGGTAATTTGGCAATTCAATACGGCTACCAACGCTTCGATGTAGGGGTCATGTTTTCTACCATTGTGGTTTTGATTGCACTAGTACAAATTATTCAATTTATAGGTAATTTAATTGCACAGTGTATGAGAAAACGCTGAATGAAAGCAAGGAGACAGAGAAGCAATATATTACCCAGCATTCATCATTTACAATTTACACTAATTACAAATGTTAGACAAGAAAAACGCTCTGGCATTAGTTACATTACAAGGTCGAGAAAACGAACCAAAGATTCAAAAGTTAAACCAGCTACTCATTCATCCAAACGTCAAAGATTTTATCAACAAAGAATACAAAAGAAGGATTATACCAGTTTTTTAGAGATTGTCGCTCAAATCGAAGAATTATTTTGATATTTGTGTCTATAGTTTTTTTACATTTTATTTTCTCACTACTTGAGTGTAGATTCACATAGAAATACCTGCACTAAATTCTCATAGTCAAAGATAAAGAAATATTGATTAGATTTGAACAGATTATCAAAAGGTGGTATCTTCTTTATAAATACTACGGTAAATCAATTGATTTAGTGTATTATAATCGTTATTATCATAGATATGGCTGCTTAAACTCCTAAAAATTGATATCAAGGAGTCAATTGTGGTGAATTATTTAAAAGAACACCGCTTTCAGTACAAACAAAAATTTTCTGCTAGTACAATCTTTGCGATCGCAACGTTTTTTCTTGGTTTGATAGCTTCTAGTTGCAGTCAACAAACAGCTATCAATGCCGCAGCTAACTCAGATTCCTCTTCAAACACTGTCACTACCAAAACTACAGAGAAAAACAATGTGATTCGTTTAGGCTACCAAAAAGGCGGGATTATTCCGATTGCGCGTCAACGAGGTGAGTTAGAGCGTCAGTTAGCGACGCAAAATATTAAAGTTGAATGGAGTGGGCCATTTGACCGTTGCGCTACGCTTTTAAGTTCTCTCAATGGTAATCGAGCGGATATTGGCGGATGTGGTGATATTCCTTCCATCTCTGGAATTGCTGCTGGGCAACCTCTTTGTATTGGTACTGTACAGCGTCCTAGTCCAGATTCTTTGAGTAATGCCATCTTAGTTAGTGGTGATTCTCCCATTCGTAAACCGGCTGATTTAGTAGGTAAAAAAGTTGCTGTTAATCAAGGTGGTGCGGGCGAATATCTGTTATTAAAAGTTTTGGAAAAAGAAAATATTCCTTCATATAAAGTCCAGCGAGTTTATTTATCACCGAATGACGCTGCACCTGCTCTATATCAAGGTTCTGTTGATGCGTGGGCAGTTTGGGAACCTTATATTTCCATTGCCCAATTAGAACATAAGGCGCGAAGAATCACCACTACACACCCTGCTCCTACCTACGGCATTATGGTTGTTCGTGGTGATGCAGCTAAAGAAAATCCTGTGGCAGTGAAGGCTGCTCTTACTGCTTTGAGTGAGGATGGTGAATGGTTAAATCAACATACTAATGCTGCATCAGATTTTTTAGTTAAACAGCTAAAAGTCTCTGATACTGTAGCCAAGCAAGTGACTAAAAATCGAGGCCCAGAGTCTTACGTCTTTCCTAATACTGGGGATATCGCCAATCTTCAGAAAACAGCTGATTGGTTACTAAAGCAAAAAATTATTCCGCAACGAGTAGATGTTGCTACAGCAGTGTGTCCGTTAGAAACTACCGCCGCTAGGTAGGAAAGATGAAAAGAGGCAAAGAATAACTGCCACTAAAAACTTAAATAACAAAGATTTGGAGCATAATTAATATGTCTGTGGAATTTATAGGCATGATTGGTACGCGAGAAGTGTCTGAATTACATAGCCCTACCGTATCTATTACGGGAGGAAGTATAGACTTAACTTATGTTCGCAAATTTGCAAAAGTCCATGAAGATGGTGGCTTTGATCGAGTGCTAGTTGGTTATAGTTCTACAGGACCGGATGGCTTTAATGTAGTCAGTTATGTGGCTGCTGCAACAGAACGACTCAAATTTTTACTTGCACATAGACCGGGTTTTGTGGCTCCCACTTTAGCCGCCCGTAAATTAGCAACATTAGATCACTTTTCTAATGGTCGCGTTGCAGTGCATATCATTACTGGTGGGAGCGATGCCGAACAACAACGCGATGGTGATTGGCTCGATCATGATACTCGCTATCGTCGTACCGATGAATATCTTGATGTTGTGCGGCGAGTTTGGACGAGTGAAGAACCTTTCGATTATGAAGGGGAGTTTTACCAACTAAAACAAGCATTTTCGGAAGTCAAACCCTTACAGCAACCGCATATTCCGATATATTTCGGTGGTGCTTCTGGTGCTGCTGTAGATGTAGGTGCAAAGCACAGTAATGTATATGCGTTTTGGGGAGAACCCATAGCTGCTATTAAACAACGGATCGCAGAGGTGAAAGCCGCAGCACCGCCTGGAAAAGATTTACGATTTAGTGTTTCCTTGCGTCCGATTTTGGGCGAAACAGAAGCAAAAGCATGGGAAAAGGCGCGTTATATTCTCTCACGGATCAATGAAAACCGTGCGGAAGCTGGAATTCAATTATCTGCTGGTGCTTCTTTCCGACCTCAAGCTGTTGGTTCATTGCGGTTGTTGGATTTTGCTAAGGAAAGTGAAATTCATGATAAGCGTTTATGGACACCGATCGCAGCTGCTACAGGCGCTCGTGGTAATACTACTGCTTTAGTGGGGACTCCAGAACAGGTTGCAGAGTCATTATTTGATTACTACAAAGCTGGAGTGACAACACTATTAATTCGCGGTTTTGACCCAGTGGAAGATGCGATCGCCTACGGTCGAGATGTGATTCCTTTGGTACGTCAACAAGTGCGACGGCAAGAACGACAAACAGCAACCGTAGCTTAATGTACCTGTGAAACAAGAAAAAGAAAATCATGGCAAATTTCACTAGAGCACAACCGCCAGTCTTTGAACGAATTGAAGAAGAACGACTCTATCGCAAACAACGCCTTGCTGCGGCATTTCGACTGTTTGCTCGTTTTGGCTTTAGTGAGGGAACAGCAGGCCACATTACCGCCAGAGATCCAGAGTTTACCGACCATTTTTGGGTAAATCCCCTTGGCAAGTACTTTGGCCACATCCGAGTTTCTGACTTGATTTTGGTCGATAGAGAAGGAGAAGTTGTCAAAGGTAATGCTCCTGTCAATCGCGCCGCTTTTGCCATTCATTCACAGGTTCATGAGGCGCGACCTGATATAGTTGCAGCTGCTCATGCTCATTCTCTGTATGGTAAATCTTGGTCAAGTCTTAGTCGCCTGCTCGATCCCCTAACTCAAGATGCTTGTGCTTTCTACCAAGACCACACTCTCTTTAATGACTATAAAGGAGTAGTTTTAGATACTTCAGAGGGTGAAAGAATTGCTGAATCTTTGGGAGACAATAAAGCTGTCATCCTGCGGAATCATGGTTTTTTGACGGTGGGGCAGACAGTAGACGAAGCTGCTTTTTGGTACATTTCTTTTGAGCGATCAGCTCAAGCCCAACTGCTTGCAGAAGCAGCTGGCAAACCACTTCCCATTGACCACGAAACAGCAACTTTTACTCATAACCAAGTAGGAACCCATTCCGGCGGTTGGTTTAGCTTTCAGCCACTCTACGACCGAATTGTGAGCGAAGAACCAGACTTACTAGAGTAGTTGGTGATTATTTTTCTTCCTTGTCTTTTTATACCCAAAAATTAACGTGTCTACCAATTGGCTATCGCAAAATTTTTTCTTTTCTCTGGGTTGCTTGTTAGCCCTAGCAACAACGGCTTGCTCACAGGTGAAGTCTACTAGTCCAACACCGATCGCTGCTAATCTTAGCTCATCCCAAATCGCACTATTGAATACAACTCAACTGCATGTTGCTAAATCTAAAGGTGGCTGGGACTTAAATTTAAAGTTAGCTAAACTAGATAATTTCCCTTATCAAACTCAATTTACTGAGTTTACTGGGGGTAATTTGATGGTACAGTCAATCAATGCTGGTGCGATTGACTTGGGTTCAGCTAGTGAAATTCCGCCGATTTTTGCGATTGAATCGAAAGCATCCGTAAAAATTATTGCCACTCTCAAAGGGCCGACGATTGGTCAAGTTGTACTCGTACCTAAAGACTCAACTGCCAAGACGATCGCTGACCTCAAAGGTAAAAATGTGGGTTATGTTAAAGCTACGACTGCCCACTACTTCCTGATTAAGATGTTGGAAAAAGTCGGGCTAACGATAAAGGATATCAATGCAATTCCTTTATCGATACCCGATGGGCTTTCGGCTTTTCGTAAAGGACAGCTTGATGCTTGGGCTACCTACGGTTATTCTATTCCCCAAGCCAAAAAAGAAGGGGCACGGGTGCTGGAATCTGCAAAAGATATTTTGAGTGGTAACTTCGTAATTATTGCTTCACCCAATGCGATCGCCGATCCGCAAAAGAAAGTAGCGATCGCTGATTTTCTCTGTCGTTTGCAAAAATCCCAAACTTGGCGGGAATCTCATCTTAAGAAGTGGTCGAAGAATTATGCAAAGACCATTGATGTTGATGAAAGTATTGTTTATCAGGATGCCAAGCAAGGACTACAACAGCGTCGCCAAGAATTACTTCCTGTTTCTGATGAAGCTATTGCTTCTCAGCAAAAGGTTGCTGATACCTTTTTTCAAACGGGTGTAATTCACACAAAAGTTGATGTTAAACAACTTTGGGACAGCAGTTTTAACAAAGATATCGCCAAATGCCGATAATTGCAGCAAGAAGTAAAAAGCTAAATGTCAAAATCACGTATCTGCTCAATAAATCGGGGCGAACTACCAGTTCAGGAACGAGTTTACGCCATTTGAGCCTTGTCACTGAGCGATTTACCCCGGATTATTGAGCGGTTACGAAACCAGTCTAAGTAGATGCTACATTTATTTAAACTACCTATCTAGGGTTTTTCCCCGCTGGCAGGGCTACTCATAGATGACACCTCTGCCAGCGAATATCTCTGAATCAAACTTATAACCGAGGGGATTGATATGGCAGACATTATTGGAGACAACAAGAATAACACTCTAATTGGCACGTTTGAGAATGACGCTATCCTTGGTCAGGGCGGTGATGATAACCTCTTTGGTCGGGGCGGCAATGATGACCTTTTGGGTGGGGCTGGCGATGACTCGCTTAATGGCGAGGACGGCAATGACCTTCTCAATGGTGAGGGCGGCGAGAACACCCTGCTTGGTGGGTTCGGCGATGATGTCCTCCTTGGTGGACCTGGCAATGACCTTCTCGATGGCGAGGAGGACGACGATCAACTCCTTGGCAGAGGCGGTGACGACACCCTGCTTGGTGGGTTCGGTAATGATGCTTTCCTTGGTGGAGTTGGCAATGACCTTCTCGAAGGCGGGGACGGAAATGACCGACTCGCTGGAGAAGACGGTAAAGACCAACTCTTTGGCGGGGAAGGGGTTGACACGCTCAATGGCGGGGCTGGCGATGACCAGATTGATGGCGAGGCTGGCAATGACAACTTGATTGGTCAGGCTGGCGATGATATCCTCCTTGGCGGGGCTGGCAATGACCGACTCGAAGCAGGGGACGGGGATGACAAAATCTTTGGTGGGACTGGCAATGATACTGCTGACTATTCAAATACCACTGCTGGTGTCACCGTTAGCCTAGCAACTGGAACTGCCAGTGGAGGGGCTGGGAATGATGTCCTATTTAATATCGAACAAGTCTTTGGTTCTGGTTTCAACGATTCCCTAACTGGCGGGCGCGGTAATGACACCCTCTTTGGTAGAGGTGGCAATGACCTGCTTGATGGTGGAGTTGGCGATGACCTGCTTGATGGCGAGGAAGGTAACGATATTGTCCGTGGTGGGTTGGGCGATGACACCTTGCGTGGTGGGACTGGCAATAACCGACTCTTGGGTGGAGCTGGTGTTGATACTGCTGATTATTTCAGTGCCACTGCCGGAGTCACGATTAACCTTGCCACTGGAACCGCTACGGGGCAGGACAGGAATGATGTCCTGTTGGAGATTGAAAGATTCGTTGGTTCTAGGTTCAATGACACCCTCCTTGGCGGAGCTGGCAATGACTTCTTCCTCAGTGGTGGGGACGGGAATGACTCTGTCAATGGTGGGGCTGGTAATGACCGCCTCTTTGGCGATAACGGCAATGACACCCTCCTTGGCGGGACTAACGACGACTTTATCAATGGCGGGAACGGCAATGACTCCCTGCTTGGCGGTAGCGGCATTGACATCCTGCTTGGTGGGGCTGGCAATGACCTTCTCAATGGTGAGGACGGGAGTGACACTCTCATTAGTAGAGAAGGCAATGATACCCTGCTAGGCGGCAGCGGCAATGACATTCTGCTTGGTGGAGACGGGGATGACCAACTCCAAGGTGGAGGCGGGGATGACCAACTCTTTGGTGGGACTGGCATTGATACTGCTGATTATTTAAATGCCACTGCCGGAGTCACCGTTGACCTTAGCACTGGAACTGCCAGTGGGGGAGATGGGAATGATGTCCTGTTCAATATCGAGCAAGTCTTTGGTTCTAGTTTTAACGACTCCCTGATTGGAGGAGGCAGCAGTGATACCCTCTTTGGCAGAGGCGGCAATGACACCTTGCTTGGTGGGGATAGTGATGACTTTCTTGATGGTCAGGAAGGTAATGACCTCGTCTTGGGCGAGGATGGGAATGACAGCCTGTTTGGCGGGGCTGGCAATGACCAAATCGAAGGAGGGGAAGGCGATGACACCCTCCGTGGCGGGGTCGGCAATGACACTCTCCTTGGAGGGCCTGGAAATGATGTCCTCATAGGCGTTGATACTAACGGTTCTAATTCTCCTGGATTAGGGGAGGTTGATATCCTAACTGGAGGGCCTGGGGAAGATCAGTTCTTACTTGGAGATGCTACTAATGTCTTCTATGACGATAACAACAATGGAAGTAGTGGTTTGGCAGACTACGCTACCATCAGTGGCTTCAACTCCAACGAAGATACAATCCAGCTCAAAGGAACACTGGCAGACTATCGCTTGCAGACTGTGGGAGCCAATACAAGTGTATTTCTGGACAACTCAGGAGAGCCAGATGAACTCGTTGGTGTTGTGCAAGCGTCGTCTCTGAGGCTTGATAGTGACGACTTCCTGTTCTACGAGAAAGAAGATGCTGGACAAGGGACAAACAACACACTAGCCACTGCTGAGAAGCTAGGTACTTTAACATCAGGTTCAGAAGTTAATACCTCTGCTCAACTGGCAACACTTCCAGGGAGGAAGCCTGATTTCGACTTTTTCACATTTTCTTTAGCTAACCCAGGAACTGTGACTATTAGCACGCCGAATTACAGTGGTACCTTTCCAGTTCTCGGCCTATTTAATAGTGCTGGGAACTTACAGAGTTCCAGTAATTCTCAATCAATCACCGCTTCACTAGGGGCAGGTACTTACTCCATTTCAGTAAGTGATTATGATTACTTCCCTCAAAATGGCGGAACTTTCAGTTCTGGCTTTTTTGACCCTGGTTCTTATACGCTAGGAGTCACTGTAGCCTAAAGACAAATGGTACTAAGAAAAGCGGAAACAGTTGCCAATTAAGAAGTTTGCAGTTGTTTACGTAATTCTTGTCGAGGTTTTGTCATGAAGGGGTAAGCTTTGGGGCGGCGTTTTTGAACTCGTGGTTCCCTGCGTGCGGGACGGTCAGTAACGACTTTGTGAACGATAATTTTGATTGTTCTGCTCATCCATCATTACTATCCGCTCAATAAATCGGGGGGAACTACCAGTTCAGGAACGAGTTTACGCCATTTGAGCCTTGTCACTGAGCGATTTACCCCGGATTATTGAGCGGTTACAAAATCACCTTATTTTTAATAAGGGTAAAAATATGTTTCATGGAATAGAAAGAGAATTATTAAATGGAGTACCTTGGTTATTTGAACAACAGTCTCAATTACCACATCATCTCCAATTAACAGATCAGCAAGAACATGAGAACTGTGATATTTGGGAATTCCCACCACAAGAATCTGCTGCTCGTGAGCGTGTTCTTAAGCAGGAGATAAAACGGTTTGAGATTTTCAGCAAACTAAAAAGTTTTTCTTTAAAGGCGATTGCCAATAAATAAAGATAAGCGTTATCAGCTACTCAAATTAATAGAAAATTTCAATTAATTTGCAATGTGCAGTACAGCTTTACCGGGGTAGCTTCTTTCAAGTATTTGAGTACATTAGCACCGCTTCGCTAACAGTCAGTAATTCTTTTATTCGTAAAGCTTAATATTAGATAAACTAATTATTAGTTCCTCATGATATTATGCTTTTCAGTATCACTAATCTCGATAAAATCTCATTTCATTCTCAAATACCGACATGACAACAACGACTGACCTCGATTTTGCCGCACGTGAGGCGTTGCGCCTACTCGGCCCCGATCCCGAAAACTGGGTGAGCGATCGCTCAGGCATTGACCACAATGTGACGATAGTAGGCGGTAGTGGCAGTGGCAGCACCTTTGCATTTGCCCTGCGGCGTGCCGGTATTGGCCGCGTGACAGTCATCGACGAGGCTCTTGACGAAGCTCATGCTGGCGTGTGGCTGACGCGGGCGCGGATGAAAAAGCTACGCACACCGAAAAACCTGCCAGGGCCAGAACTGGGCATTCCGGCACTATCATTTCAAGCTTGGTACGAGGTGCGGCACGGTGTTGAGGCATACGCAGCGCTTGACCGCATTCCACGAGTGGCATGGGCTGAGTACCTCAGCTGGTATCGGCATTTTCTGGGCATTCCAGTTCGGTATCAGACGAAGTTGGTGCGAATTGAGCCGGACGCAAATTTCTTTCGTCTACACCTAGAAGTGAACGGTGTCGCGCAGGTGGAAACCACACGTAAAATTATCTTCGCCAACGGTGTAGCTGGCACTGGTGGTCCAAATATACCGCCTGTATTGGCATCTCTGCCACGCACCTTATATGCACATACCGCCGATGAAATCGACTTCAACAATCTGCGTGGCAAAACAGTAGCAGTGCTGGGTGCTGCGGCCTCAGCCTTTGATGCGGCAGGAGTGGTATTGGAATCAGGCGCTAAGGCAGTACACCTGTTCGCACGGCGATCAGCGATCGCATCTCTGCCAGTGAATCGCCTCCGAGGTTATCCTGGGGCTTACTATAACTATCCGCAGCTACCTGATGCAGCTCGCTGGTTCCAAGCCTGGCGCTTTCATCAAGTTGGCTCTACACCACCACCAGATGCAATCGAACGGGTAATAGCGTTCTCTAACTTCCACCTGCACCTATCCGCACCGTGGAAAGACGCTTCCCACCAGGGAGATCGCATCGTCGCTCAGGTAAATGATGATGTTTTCGAGTTCGATTTTGCGATCGCTGGTACTGGCTACTTTGTTGACCCGACAAAGCGGCCGGAACTCGCCGAATTTGCACATCACATCGCACTTTGGCGCGATCGCTATGAAGCCCCAGCCGACCAGCGTGACGATCAACTCAGCACCCACCCTTACCTTGGCAGCGCCCATGAATACCAAGAGAAAGTACCTGGCAATGCCCCCTACCTGAAAGACATCCATGTGTTCAATCCTGCTGGCTTCATCAGCTTCGGTCTGCCCATCGGCGACGTACCCAGCATCCGACGCGATGTGCCAGCAGTAGTGGCACGCATCAGCCATGACTTGTTCTTTGCTGACTGGTCATTACACGAAGCCCGGATCACTAGCGGCAACATTTCGCCGGACTTCGACACATTATTGTATGCAGACGCGGTATGGAAACAGCAAGCCAAGGTGGCAGTCAGCTAAATCTGCGTAGCGTTTATAATTCACGCCTAATGTGAATTAAAATGGTCTGCACCCAGATGCAATCGCTATTTATCACTCTAAACAATACCTTCGCCAAAAAAAGAGTATGAAGAGAGAGGGCGCTCTGTAGTAAAGTTATTGTATACAGTGACTTTTTATTTGTCGCTGTGCCAAATTAGTGTCATCGTAGGGTATAAAGCTTAAACTCTCGCTTCGTTAAGCTTAGAACCAGCGCAGGGAACTTACAAGCTGTATCAACACAAATTGTTGCAAGCCTAAAGTGGGTAAAGTTTAACTTGATGACACGAATTTGTCTCAACGCTATTTAATTTGTCACTGTACATTTAGGCTTCAAGCTAAATCAAACACTAGTAGCTGATGTCCCTTGCAAAGATGAGCAAGCCACAGCCCAAGCTGAACTATACAGCCACCTAGAATCCCCAGCCGAAGCTGTAGCCCCCACCCAAGATCCCCTGACATTTCATGACCGCCGCATCATTGGGGAGATTATCGAAGTCGCCAAGCATTGGATGCAGCAGTGGGGCTAGATGACTTCATTAAGGTGGCGAGGATATCAAGAACAGCTACAAAACAACTACCCACAGAAGAAGAGTTACTTGATCTTGAATTTGATTCGCTGACGAATGATATCAAGTCCGGTGAATCACTTACGATTACCGTATCTGTGCAAAAATCTCAAAAGCCTCTTTCCCCCTGCTCCCTGCCCCCTGCCCCCTGCGGTTTTAATGATAAGTCTTTAGCCGGACATGATATGACAAGTGGGAATGGTTAAAGAGATACATTCCACAAGCGAAAGATTTAGTTGCAGCGTAAGAAAAGGGGTGGGCAGGAAGGCCCACCTATATGGCAAGGAGCAAAACTAAATTATCAGTTTATCGGAATAGAACAACGAAATTCATTGAGAAATCAAGATTGTGAGATTGACTTTGAACCTACAAAGACCGTTGGAATGCTTTTATAGTCGTGTGCAACAAGCTCTCGTTAGGCATCATGGTTGAAGTATAATGCCAGATGCTCCTCATCGAAATATATACCATCAATAAATAAAGCATCACGCTCTAAGCCGAAGCGCTCAAAACCGCGTGAGTTATAAAGAGAGCAGGCTGCTAAATTGTTTGTAGTGACCGTGAGGACGATCTGTCGCAGACCATCAAGCCGTCGAGCATGGGATAATGCCTCATCGAGAAGTGCGGTTCCAACGCCTCGTCTGCGAAACTCAGGCAAAACATACATACTCCAGAGAGAACCAATGTGAACACGCTTCAAACGACTCTCGCGTGAAAAGCCGAGCATACCAATAAGTTTGTCTCCATCGTCGAAAGCACCGAAAATGCCGTTGGCAGAATCATCGTGAGGGCGAAGTCTGGCAGCAAATTCGATCAAAGAAAAACAGGATTCCTGCTCATAACTGGAACCAAAAGCCGTCGGTGACTCTCTCAATGCTTGGAGACGCAGTTCACGGTAAACGACGACATCCTGGGAGTTTAGAAATCGGATTTCCATTTCAAAAGCGAGAAAGGATATCTAGAATTTTTCTGGATACTGTCCAATAAAGCATAATACAAGCGCGAGTCGCCCAAGGCAATCTACTGAAGTTGAGGCATCAAGGGTTCAGGTCAGGTTAGAGTTGAGGTGGAAAAATAAATTGAGCGACTGCCGCGATCGCTTGCAGCAAATTGTCAGAGAATTACTTGCCAATGCGATTAAATTTACATTAAAGCAAGGAGTAGTAGAAGTTCAGCTTGATACTATTGATTCTCTAGCTACGATTCAAATCAAGGATACAGGTGTGGGAATTAGTGCCGAGTTTCTGCCTTACGTCTTTGATCGCTTTACTCAAGCAGAGGTTCCTAGCAGACACTCGCCAGGAGGACTGGGATTGGGGCTGGCGATCGCACGTCAACTCGTCGAACTGCACGGTGGTACAATTGAGGCAGCAAGTGATGGAATTGGACAAGGCGCAACGTTTACCGTAAAATTGCCTTTGATCATGGCAGTTAACTAGGAAATAGGGAATAGAAGATTTTTTTGGTCGTTAGTAGCTTAATTTTTGTTCTAATGACGTCAAGGCGGAAGCATGCTACAGCCTGCGCGAAACACCCAAACGTCTAGGCAAAAGCTGCTGCAAGGAAGGCGGAAGCTGCTACAGCCTGCGCGAAACACCCAAACGTCAAGGCAAAAGCTGCTACAGACTGCGCGAAACACTCAAATGTCAGCCACTTTCGTTTCCCGGTAGTGTTACGACGAGTTGTACTGCATTCGCTGTACGCTAACCGTGTTTAACTTCTCTAGCAGGGATTTGGGGAGGTGACTACCCATTACCCGCATTTAACCCATGCACCGAAAGTAACAGTTGCCATACTGTTAAATCTGGGCTATGAATTCAACCCTTGGGTTCGGGCGGTAGGAATTTAACCTACAGGAATGCTAAGTTATCAATCATTTGTTCCAACAGATACGACTAGTTGGTTTTGCTTGCCTCTTTCCTCTTTCTTTTTGAAAAGTTTTGAGAGAACGAATCGCACTAGTGCTTCACTACATATATACTACACAATGTATTATGAGGTGTCAAGGGCATACTACAAACTTTTTCAAAGAACTGAGAGGGTAGCGTTATGTAATCGCGGTATTGCCCTCTGTGACTAGGTTTGAAGTAAATTACTCGTTATCACTTAGGCGTTGTGTGTTCCAAAACTGTTCGGCAAATGCAACTGCTGGGTGAATTGGAGCTTTGGGCTTGCTTTTGAGTACCATTCCAGCTTCATGTAGTAAGCGTAGATGCGTTCGCGGAGCGTTGCCGAAGGCTAGCGGCTTGTCGTCAGACATCGCTCTTGATTGAATTACACTTCTCACACGCTGTTACAACGTTGTCCCAGGTATGCTGTCCACCCTTAGAGCGGGGAATCACATGTAAGAGTGTTAAATGCTTGGTGCTACCGCAGTATTGGCAGGTGTGGCTGTCACGCTTTAACACTTCACGCCGATTTACAGGTGGTACTTTCCAGTGGCGTTCGGGATTACCAACGGTTAAGCGGATATGTTCAGGAACGATGATTCTGGTTGTTGCACAAGCCTCATCAAATGAGCAATCAAGCTGGTCTTTAACCATAAAAACTAGCTTGGTCATCTCGTCTAAAACTTCAGTGCTATACATCTGTTCCCCAAAATTTAAGTGCTGTGTTAATCGCATCCGTGATTTTTTGATGCTCCAGGTTTCTAACATACAGCGCCGCCGTTGTCCCAGCCTCCGCGATGATGGTAAACAGTGCGGGGGAGTCTGGTTTCGCCTTGGTTAGATACAACAAAACCTTGATTAAATTATCTTCTGGATTTTCCTTTTCCAGTTCTTTTAGAGCATCGTAATTAGTTCTGGAAGCTAGCGCGAGTTGGTGATATTCAGTTTGGGGCGTGAGGAATCTTAGAATGTTTTGGATTGCATTGCCTACTAGGTCGTCGGACTCAAAAGCTCGCGCATTGCCATCACTGATTTTATCTAAAGTTTTGACCTGTGCGTGGTCAGCAGCAGCGTTGGTTGCGGCGGATAAAAGCTTGCGTAGAACCGGGTTTCAGATGGATGACCAGTTTGAAGCCTTCGACACAGCCGTTGCAGACAGCATTGTTGATTTGCGTGGCGCTCGGATTATGCAGCGAGTGCTGATCCGTATCGCTGGTGGAGACATGGGACGAATAGCTGCACAGATGGGGTCAAACTCTACTGCAATGACCGGACGAATACCAGCCTGTACCATCCCCGCTTCTATCCCGCCGCCACTAGCGAAAAGTACTATGGCGATCGGTGCATCATCTGGCAGAACTGGTTTTATTTTTGTGTTATCAAAATTTTTGCAGACATCTAATTTTGGTGATGGCTTTTTGGATTTCGCTTTTTTGATAAAGGTTGACCCATCAAGTAACTTTTTAGTTTCGAGGTACGGATAGAGGCATCCTTGCCTATGAAATTGTAAGCTTTTAAGACCGTCCTCTAAGAATTTTTCGTGTGTTTTAGATAACTCAACTATTACTGGTTTTGGCTTCGGAGGTAGCGTATGACTTGGGACTGTTTTAGTCACGCAACCACTTCCATGACCAAATCATCGGGTACTTCAAAAATCCCCAACTGCCCAATGTAAGGAATCGGTGTAATCTTGCGTGGATTCTCCAGCTTCCAGTGATACTGTTCAGCCGTCCCCCAGCCAGATACAATTTGTGAAAATCGGCAATCAACTATTGTGACTATACCGATGACTTGGCCACGACGTAAAGAGATTAATTCTGGGATTACTACCCCCATGCTTTGGCAAAATTCTCTCGCTAGGTGGTACTCTTTTTTGGTACAAGTTTTTGCAGCGTGAATCAGAATGTCGCCGCGATAATGAATAGGCCAGCCACGGTTTTCAATATTTTTGAGAGCATAAATAATTGCCCATGCCCAAGGCTGACGAACTGTGATTGCTTTCATAACATTTGTGCTGATGATTGACTGAACAAAGCTAAAACCTGCTGCGACAAGCGAGTAGCAGCAATCTCACAATATTGTTCGTTGATTTCGATACCCACAGCGCGACGATTGAGGTCTTTAGCACACTTGAGAGTAGTGCCAGTGCCAGCAAATCCTTTACTTCGTGGGGCCCCACCTTCCCCTTTTCTCAGTCCTCACAGCCAGTATTTACCTACTTCAATAAATTGGTTCATTGGTTTATCCTCCAGTAGCTCCTTAAAAACTACGACCACGAGATAAATTCTTGAATCTGGTAAACTGATGGTCAAATAAAAGCTTGACTGTACCAGTTGGGCCATTGCGTTGCTTGCGAACTACTAACTCAGCAATGCCACGATCTGGGGTATCGGGGTTGTACATTTCTTCGCGGTAAAGCATGATGACAACATCACTGTCTTGCTCAACAGCACCACTGTCTTTCAAATCACTTAGTACAGGGCGTTTATCGTTACGGTGTTCAACTTCGCGGTTGAGTTGGGACAAAGCCAGTACAGGCACATCCAAATCTTTGGCTAATCTTTTTAATCCGCGGCTGATTTCACCGACTCGTTGAGCCATGTTCAACCGTGAATCAGTATCAAGAGCCATCAGCTGTAAGTAGTCAATGATGACAAGCCCAACACCACCGTAATGGGATGAAATTCGGCGGACTTGGCTACGGATTTGATTAAGAGAAGGGCAAGATTCGTCGTTGATGAAAATCTGTTGTTCGCTTAACTCCGCGATCGCCACGCTCAAGGATTGCCACTGGCTCTCAGAAACATTCCCAGTTTCCAAGAAGTTATTTTCAATGCCGGATTCGCTGCTCAAGAATCGCTGTACATACTCATCAGTAAACATTTCCAAGCTGAAAACGCAGATAGGCATCTTCCCAGTTTTGGCAACATTAAGAGCGAGATTACCAGCCAAAGCGGATTTACCAACAGAAGGACGAGCAGCCAGTACATACAACCGTCCTTTGCAAAAACCACCGCCGAGTATACTGTCCAGGTCATAAAATCCACTCCTTGCTGCTGGTGAGCCTGTACCAGCATGACGCGCTTCAATTTCGGAAAAAGTGTCGGCTAGGGCATGAGAAATATGAACCAAGTCAGAGGTAGAATGCTCAGATGCAATGCCGTAGACTTTTTGTTCGGCTTTGTCAAGAATTACAGGTAAATCAGTTTCGGTGGCATAGCCGAGTTGAACAATCTCAGCGCCAGCAAGGATTAACTGCCGCCTTTGGTATTTTTCCATCACCAAGTCAGCTAAAGCATCGATGTTCACAGCTGACACAGTACGGTCAACCAGACTAGCCAGTTTATTGCGTCCACCGATACGGAACAATAAACCATTATCAGACAACCAGTTGGTGATGCAAAGCAAGTCCGTTGGCAATGAGAGGCTGTACAGTCGTAGGGCTGCTTGATAAATGTCTTTGTGGGCATTGATGTAAAAAGCATCTGCCATTTTGGTGGGACACGCGCACGGCAAGAATTGGAATTGAACTCGATTTTGAAATGGCGCAGTCCATTTAACAAGGAGAATTGGGAGCGCTGGGGGCAACCGTTTGGGTAGGTTAAAGATAACTTAAATATTGCTGTATTCTTATAGTCAGTGCTTTCACTGCTAAATACCTACCGAAATTTTTATGCATCGCTCATACACTGCTAGGCTTGTGACAGTGGCCTTGGCTTTAATTGGTTTTGGGTTAGATGTAAAAAGTGCGATCGCACAACAGCTTTACACATTCAATGCCACTTATGACGTATTCTCCACGTCTAAACCCATCACACCAGATGTTTCAGTAACAACTATTTCAGGGCAAAGTATTGATGCTCCTTATGATTTAACGAAAGTTAGCGGTTTAACTTACAGCCAAGTTAACTTTGCTATTGGAGAGTTCCGATTTAACACAGATGCCGCAACATTTAGCTTGCAGGGCTTGCCAGCAGGCGAAGTAGTGTTGTTTGGTAATGGCAGTAATAAATTGTTTGGCACAAATAACGCTACTGGAATAATTGACTTTCTTTCCTCAAAAGGCACTGCCACAAATATTTTTACTATTACTAGTGGTGAAGGTTTATTTTTTGGCGCTGTCGGCACACTGAGACTTAGAGAGGTTTATCAAATCAGTCTAGACCCAAATATTCCTACAACAGGCAAATCAAAAGTTAGTGGAACCATTCAGGTATTTTCTCAAACAGTGAAAGAGCCAAGCACTACCACTGCGTCGGCTCTTATAGGCATGATGGGGGGGTTTTGGCTGCGCCGACAACGAAATACGCACACTTCGGGCTGACATAAGAACGCGATGTGTAGTCAAATTCAATTCAGCATTTATAGGGTTTACCGAACTAATAATTTTGCAGTTTTCTACACCTTGTAATTCACCTAATCATTCTTGCGGTAATCATCACTTATTAGGTGAAAAAACCGAATTCACAAGCTTTGTAATTTTCAATAATATGGTAATCAAAGCAAGGAATTAAATCCTAAATTAATTGAGCAAAAAACTACTACTGGTACAAGGGATAAATTAATATGCTAGTTCGTCGTTACAACCCCTGGCAAGAATTGAACACTTTAGAACGTCACATCAACGGTTTACTTGGAGATACCAAAGTACCATCTGGACGGTTTGAAAAAGACTTTATCAAAGTTCCACCTGCTGAGTTGCAAGAAACTGATGATGCTATTCTTCTATTGCTTGAACTACCAGGACTTGAAGCTAAAGACCTAGATATTCAAGTCACTGAAGACGCCGTTCACATTAGCGGTGAGCGCAAGTCCCAAACTAAAACCGAAAACAATGGCACTACCAAGAGCGAATTCTACTATGGTAAATTCCAACGTGTAATTCCTCTATCTGCTCGAATTCAAAATACCAATGTCACCGCAGATTATAAAGACGGTATTTTGAATTTGACACTGCCCAAGTCTGAGCAAGAAAAGAACAAAGTTGTCAAGGTTAATCTTGAACTTCCTGCTGCCTAATTGGTTGTGAGAAAACTACTCTACCGACAATAATTGATTGAGATGGCTAAAAGCCCAGTTATGAGATGACTGGGCTTTTTTGTATGCATCGCTCTTGGGTTTTCCTCGCTTGAATTGGAGCGATCGCCCCTTCGCTCACTTTCCAAGAGAACCATCGCAACTATCCCCCCACACTGCTATAAATTCTTCCCACTCCTCCTCAGTCTGGAGCGGTTTGTCTTTGGTCAAGCCTACTACTCGCGCTAGCTTTCGGGCTTGGTCTATGCTCTCGCCAAGCTCAACGAACTGGTGTTCTAGCTTGGGGTCGTAGCCTTGGGCTATCGGAAAAGCATACTCAGTATCAGTCATGCGGAGGTTAAGGAGCGCGTTTGCCTCAGCAAGATAGAGGCAGGCGATCGCTCGAAGTTTCCTTTAAGAATTTACTTTGGCTGTCACCTTCTCTAATACTGTCTCCAAACGGTTGGTAAACTCGGATGAGCGATCGCAACTCATAATCAATTGCTCAATTGCCCGTGTCATCGCCACATACAATAACCGCGCTTCTTCTTCGGGTGTATTATACTGCTCAGGCATAAAACCAATGCCTGGGATGCAAACCACTGGAAACTCTAGCCCTTTAGATGAGTGCATGGTTATGAGTTTGATGCTTGGCTCGGCTGGGTGATAGTTGCGGCTGTCATTGTTAGCATTAACCCATTCGATGGGGATTTGCATTTGTTGGAAGTCGTTATATATGCGATCGCACCCAAAAGCGATCGCTCACATCAAAACTGAGCAAACAACTAATTCGGTAAATACTTAGCTAATAAATCCTGACCCTGAGCGCCCATCTCATCAAGCTTCTGCTCAATAAGCTTAATCGCCATCGGCGACGGCGTTGAGCGTCCATTCTCCCAACGGTTAATCGTGGTATAAGTAACGCCTACAGTGGCTGCAAATTGTTCTTGCGTAAGCCCGAAGGCAAGCCGCAGATCATTCATGATCCGCCCCACCCCTGGCTGTTTGATAGCCAAGGGTTTTTTGATAGTCATTTACTTTGAAACTTTACCTTCTAGCTTAAGTAGCCGATACTATATTATTTGTTACATATTAACCATGCAAAATTGCCGTTTCCACCAGTGAATACGCGCAAATTATGTTTTAATAATAAAATTTCTTGCTTTAATGAAGGCAATTTTTTAAGTGATGTTGAACTTGAATTCTTAAAGGAAAAGTTTGGATGGGTGATCGCACATAAGCGGGCAGGTACGCCATCGCACCCCATCAAGCAAGTATCATAGTTAACCAAAGGAATTCTTAGAGGAAAAGTTTGGATAGGCCATCGCCCTCCCACTTTCTCTTAGAACTGATCGCATAATATGCAAATTGTCCATCCGACTTGTAATCGTCAGGCTACAAGCTTAGATTTAAGTAGGTGTAAATTATATAACTCAACTTATGAACGAAAGGGCTAGTGAAGTCATTCAGACTCAGAAAGCTTCTCAATTAGCATTAGAACATTGTCAAAAATGGGAGAAGCATTATAGATTAAGTAGCACAGGTTTCCAGTGGGCATATTTTCTTTCACAGTTTGCTGCTGTTGCTTTATCAGGAATTACACCAATACTAATCTTGATGGATAATACACCTAAATATGTCCAGGCAATTCCGCCTGCAATAGCATCTATTTCTGCGTCTTTGGCTGTTTATAATTGGAGGTTTAGTTGGGTTCGTTCCCGACGTGCTGCTGATTCACTTGAAAATGAAAGACTAAATTTTGAACTAAGAATAGGTTCAGACTACAATCTAAATCTGCCCGATGAAGTAGCAATTGAAAATTTTAGAAAAAATGTCATGCGAGTTCAAAATCAAACTGTAGAACAATGGGAAAAGATAGTGGTCAAGGAATCTGAAAAGCCTAATATTTCCCAACAGAATTAGTCTTGGGTGAATCACACATCTTTTAAATACTGTTGCGCTTTTATTTAATGCGATGCCTAAGGCGGCAAGCTACGCACCCTACAGCTGCTCCATCTTAATCCCCGGCACTTCCATCATCACCGTAGTAATCGGCACGAGTCGCCCCACAGTGGTGTAATAGCTATTCCCCACTGGCGTTGTAGTTGAACGCTTCCGAAACCGCTTCTTATGCTGGAGATACAGGTAAACCTCACCACTACATTGATGTTGATGATGATAA
>NZ_CAXTNE010000085.1:0-27293 GCF_964245445.1 uncultured Nostoc sp. | reverse complement strand
TAGTTCTTAATGCACTATTACTTACTGTACCTCATGCACCTCGAAAATGCTGTAAGTTTTTTCCGCAGCTTTGATAATTACTTCACATATAGTAGTTTTACCTGCTCCTGTTGATAGCAACTCTTTAGTTTCGATTACATTTCGAGACCTATTAGCAATAGTTTTAGAAACATTAAAGTCGTTTATTAAGTTAAAAAGATGGCAAATAGCTGTCGTCTTTCCTTGACCAATAGTACCTATAAAAGCAATTTTATATTTTTCTATACTAAGAATTCTTTCTATTTCATCTAATCGTTCTAACTTAGATTTCAGGTTATTAATGCAAATATGATTAGGTATATTAATTTCAGAATTACCTGAGATTTTTTTAATTTCCTTCTTCAAATCTTGTTTTAAGGATGCAATCTCTTCTTGCCATGTTATCGTCAACATACTGTTTACCCTGTTTCGATGCCTACTTACTTGATATTTACAGTATGCCCATTATGGTTGAATATCTAACAACAGCCTCATAACACTACCAACCCCTTATCTGGCAACCCTTTAGCCACTTACCGATGAGCAAAGCGATCGCTAATTTTAGCTGAGTTAGAGGTTCTGGTAGAAATACATAACGGCTGCACAAACTAAGTCCGTCTGCGTGGACTCCAGCAAGTTGAAACCCGCAGAGGTGGGTTTTGTCTGTATAGCTGCGATTTCTAATTGCCAGTAATAGGGTATTTTACTGGCAGTTAAGGAATAAATGGTTTTAAAATGGTGCAATCTTAAAATATTTAGGGGTGCAGCTATGTCGCTACGCAATGAGCCTTTAGATTGGCAACTTGAAACGAATAATCCTTATATCCCAGTTTATCATCAAGGTGATTTGGTGGGATTTTTTAAACCAGAATATGCCAGTGAAATTATTAAGTTTTTAAATGAAGAAGAAGTTTTAAAGAAAGCTCTAAAAATGGCTTGTACTGATTTAATTAAAAAAATCGGCGGCGATACCAGGAAGGTCAATTATTTAATGGAAAAATATGTAAAAACTAGTGAACGTCCGAAGTATGGAACTAGAGCGATCGCAGTTTTACTTTATGATAGGCAAAAAGAGCTTGACTTGAGTAACCAGGAGTTTGTTAAATTCTGCGACACCTTTAAATTATCCCCTACCGAACTGAATAATATTTATGCAGGACAAGCATTTGATGATAGTTTATTAGCGCCCCTTTCACGTATATTAGGGATGGCAAAAGAGCAATTGCTGAAAGTGCGAGATGGTTCTGAAGAATAAAGTAACACATGAACAGCAAATCAAAATCTTCAATTGATATAAAATTATGAAAACAGACATCATCTTTTATCGGCTGTTTCAATAATTCCCTGATATCTTCTTTGAACTTATTGGTAATCCTCCAGAATCAGCTAGCCTTTATCAATTTTCATTAGTTGAAATCAAACAAACAGCCTTCAGAATCGATGGTGTGTTTCTACCTACACAAGGAACTGAGAACCAGATTTACTTTGTTGAAGTGCAATTTCAAGCCGATGGGAAAATTCATTCACGGCTATTTGCAGGAATATGTTTATACCTACGTCAGAATCAACCATTAAATAACTGAGGTGCTGTGGTTTTATACCCAAATAGGAATGTAGATACAGGCGATATCAAACATTACCGTGAGTTTTTCACAAACCAGGGTGTCAGGCGCATTTATTTGGATGAATTAGGTAAGGCTGCATGCATCACTTCCAATTGGCATTGCAACTGCTAAATTAGTAATTGCAACCAACGATATAGTGATCGCACAAGCAAGGGAGTTGATAGACAGAACCAAGTCCAAGATAAACTCACCATCAAAATAGCAGCAATTATTACAATTTATAGAGACTATTTTGGCTTACAAGTTTCCTGCAATGAGTAGGGAGGAGATGGAGCCAATGTATAGCTTAAGCGAGTTAAAGCAAACCAGATTTTATCAGGAAGCCTTTTAGGAAGGTGTCGAACAAGGCATTGAACAAGGTGAGGTTAAAGGGAAACTAAAAGCAGTACCAGCAATGGTGGTAGCAGGGTTAACTGTAGAACAAGTAGCGGAGGCGTTAGATTTGAGTGTCGAAGAAGTTAGACAAGTAACATAAAGCTAGCCTTAAGATAGATGTGGTAAATTTTACTCGTGGCTCAAGCCAAATTTGGTTTGCGGCTTCCAGACTTTCTCACGACGAATTTATAGTTAATTTTTGTTAATATTAGAGGCGGTGTTAGTACTTCGTCCTCAACCACCCACTCCCTACCTGAGAGAAACTTAATGCTACGACTAGAACATATAAGTAAAATTTATCCCACAGGCGAAGTTCTCAAAGATATCAACTGGGAAGTTAAACCAGGCGATCGCATTGGCTTAGTCGGTGTCAACGGTGCTGGAAAATCTACCCAACTCAAAATCATCTCTGGGGAAATTGAACCCACCGCAGGCGAAATTATCCGTCCTAATAGCTTACACATAGCCTACCTCAACCAAGAGTTTGAAGTAGACCCCACCCGCACTGTTAGAGAAGAATTTTGGACTGTCTTTAAAGAAGCGAACGAAGTACAGTTATCTCTGGCGCATGTGCCGCAAGAGATGGAAACGGCTAGCTCAGAGGAACTGGATCGACTGATCGACAAGTTGGATCGCTTGCAGCGCAAATTTGAAGCTTTGGATGGCTACAACTTAGATGCACGCATCGGGAAAATTTTACCAGAGATGGGGTTTGGGCTAGAAGATGGCGATCGCCTCGTCAGCGCCTTCAGTGGTGGTTGGCAAATGCGGATGAGTTTGGGTAAAATCCTCCTGCAAAAACCCGACTTGTTGCTGCTGGATGAACCGACTAACCACCTAGATTTGGAAACCATTGAGTGGTTGGAAAATTACCTCAGAGGGCTGGTTACGCCGATGGTAATAGTCTCTCATGACCGGGAGTTCCTTGACCGCCTCTGCACCCAAATTGTGGAAACTGAACGTGGCGTTTCCAGTACCTACCTTGGTAACTACTCAGCATATTTGGAACAAAAAGCCGAAAGTCAATCAGCACAGCTTAGTGCTTACGAACGCCAGCAAAAAGAATTAGAGAAACAGCAAACCTTTGTTGATAGATTCCGCGCCAGTGCTACCCGCAGTACCCAGGCAAAAAGCCGGGAAAAGCAACTCGAAAAAATTGAGCGCATTGAAGCACCCATTGCAGGGGTAAGAACTCTACACTTCCGTTTTCCGCCTGCACCTCGCAGTGGACGCGAAGTAGTGGACATTAAAGATTTAACTCATCTTTATGGTGATAAAATCTTGTTTTTGGCAGCAAATCTGCTAATTGAAAGAGGCGATCGCATTGCTTTTCTTGGTCCCAATGGTGCTGGAAAATCTACCCTTCTGCGCGTAATTATGGGTATGGAACAACCCACAGAAGGTATTGTTCAATTAGGGGATCATAACGTTATTCCCGGTTACTTTGAGCAAAATCAAGCTGAAGCCTTAGACTTGAAAAAAACTGTCATGGAAACTATCCATGATGAAGTTCCAGACTGGGATAATCAAGAAGTCCGCACGCTTTTAGGACGCTTCTTATTCACTGGTGACACAGTATTTAAGGCAGTTGGGGCATTAAGTGGAGGAGAAAAAGCTCGTCTGGCTTTGGCAAAAATGCTCTTACGTCCCGCGAACTTACTAATTTTAGATGAGCCGACAAACCACCTAGATATTCCAGCTAAAGAAATGCTGGAAGAGGCGCTACAAAACTATGATGGCACGGCAATTGTAGTCTCTCATGACCGCTACTTTATTTCTCAAGTAGCGAATAAAATCGTCGAAATTCGTGATGGAGAATTCCGCGTTTATTTAGGAGATTATCATTACTATCTCCAGAAAATTGCCGAAGAAAAAGAACAGGCAAAGTTAGCTGCAATAGAAGCCGAAAAAGCAGCGAAAAAAGCTGCTAAAGCTGCTAAAGCTTCTACAAAAAGGAAATGAAAAACTAGAAAAGGACTTAGTAGTAGCGCGAAAATGCTACTACTAAGTAACAACTCCTTATTAAGGTTTAAAAACATCACAGGAAAATTACTAAAATTAAAAAAATATTTTAAAAGACTGCAAGTCCTTCATAAAAGAATCTAATAAGCAAATCTTTCCTTGCGGCGTGGATTAGCAGTGGTATCATTCGGTTATCAGAAAGCAAGAAAGCTTTTTAAGCCATTTCTGGTTAAGTATTTATACTGTATTGTGCTACTACAACATAGCTATTCTCAAGCTAGGATTCTCTAGCTGAAAGTTTTCGGTATGTTAAAAAGCTGCCCTTTAGTTTCCAGCTTCCAGGTAGGTTATTAAACACTACTGACTTAAAGTGGTCTTTAGAAGATGGCAGCCTATTTGTAGGGCTAGCCTTTCTTAAGCTGCTGGGTAGTTCGCAGCTACCTTGCAGACTTTCAAAAAACCTACTTTTTCAAAAATCAAATGAACAAACAATTTAAAACTAACATAGAAGTGCAGCCAAAGGACATTTCAATACACTGGTATCAAGAACGTTCCCGACAAGGCAGTGCAAGTTTTAACCTAGCTATTAGCCTAGCAACAGCAACTACTATACTTGGCGTTGTAACTGCTGTATCAGTTTGCTTGGGCAATGTATCGGCAGCCGCAGCGACAACGGCTGTTGGACTTACCTCTGGAGTTGTAAGCAAAATGTTTTTCAACTTCTGTGATAATGCAAACAAGAGACTCGATGAGACTGCTAAAGAGCTTTTAGAAGATAATTAAATGTTCCTTTTTGGTTTGGTCATTTTTGTATGCTGCTAAAGTTACTGCAAAACAAGAATGATTTACTTAGTCTAAAAGTAGCAATTGCTACTCATGAATTAATCAATAATTTAAAAATCATAAAATACACAAGATTTAACAAGCTTAAGAAAAATCCAAGAAAACTATAAAGTCATTAATAAAAGAATTTAATAAGCATATCTCTTCTTGCGGCGTGGATTAGCAGTGGTATCATTCGGGTATTACAAAAAGTAAAGGGCAATTTTACTATGACCAAAGCACCTGTTGCTCCTGTGGTGCTAGTCATTTTAGACGGATGGGGCTACTGCGAGGAAAGGCGAGGAAACGCTATTGTTGCTGCTAAAACTCCAGTAGTGGACAGTTTATGGGCAGCTTACCCGCATACCCTCATCCACACTTCAGGAAAAGCCGTAGGGTTGCCAGACGGTCAAATGGGCAACTCGGAAGTTGGTCATTTGAACATTGGTGCTGGGCGAGTGGTACCGCAAGAACTTGTACGCATCTCCGATGCAGTCGAAGACGGTTCTATTGCCTTAAACCCAGCACTTGTCAAAATTTGCCAGGAAGTTCGTTCTCGGAATAGCAAGCTGCATCTAGTCGGGCTTTGTTCTGAGGGAGGGGTACATTCGCATATCACCCATCTATTCGGACTACTTGACTTAGCCAAAAACCAGCGAATTCCAGAAGTTTGTATTCACGCTATCACCGATGGTCGTGACACCGCCCCAACTGACGGTGTAAGAACAATCGCACTGCTACAAGATTATATAGACCGCATAGGAATTGGGCGCATAGTTACCCTCAGCGGTCGCTACTACGCGATGGATCGCGATCACCGCTGGGATCGGGTCAAACGCGCCTACGACATGATGATACAAGATAGTGTCGGTAATGGTCTCAAGGCTGTGGAAGTCTTGCAAGCATCTTACGACCAAGGGATAAAAGATGAATTTGTCAACCCAATCCGAATTGCTCCCGGCGCAATACAACCAGGGGATGGGGTGATATTTTTCAACTTCCGCCCCGATCGCTCTAGACAACTGACTCAGGCTTTGGTCAGTCCTACGTTTAAAGGTTTTGAAAGACAGCAAATCACACCGTTGTCCTTTGTCACCTTTACACAGTATGATTCAGACTTACCCGTGGCTGTAGCCTTTGAGCCTCAGAATCTCAGTAACATTCTGGGAGAAGTTATAGCCAATCATAGTTTGAATCAGTTCCGCACCGCCGAAACAGAAAAATACGCCCACGTCACCTATTTCTTTAATGGGGGTCTGGAGGAACCTTTTGCTGGAGAAGATCGAGAACTGGTAAGCAGCCCGATGGTAGCGACTTACGATCACGCCCCAGCGATGTCAGCAGCAGCAGTTACAAATGTAGCGATCGCTGCGATTCAAAAGGGTATATATTCTCTAGTTGTGATTAACTATGCCAACCCAGACATGGTAGGGCATACTGGTCAAATCGACGCTACCATTACAGCAATTGAAACAGTCGATCGCTGTTTGGGTCGCCTATTAGAGGGCGTTATTAAAGCTGGTGGTACAACAATTATTACTGCCGACCACGGTAACGCTGAGTATATGCTAGATAATCAGGGTAATCCCTGGACAGCTCACACGACTAATCCAGTCCCCTTAATCTTGGTGGAAGGAGAGAAAGTCAAAATCCCTGGATATGGTACGAATGTCGAACTGCGAAGCGATGGCAAGCTATCCGACATCGCGCCTACGATTCTAGAGATTTTACAGCTGCCTCAGCCACCAGAAATGACCGGGCGATCGCTGCTGAAAACAGCAGAATATGAGCTGCAACGCACTCGCACCCCCGTACAAGTGGGACTGTAAAACAGTTAAGAGTGAGGAGTTAAGAGTTAATAGTAAAGAGTGATGAATTAAAACTTTCCTAACTCCTAACTTCTAACTCCTAACTCCCAACCCTGACTCCCTGTTTGAAAAATTGTTATAAATGAGATTCCTACCATGACAGTTAGTAATATCGTGCAAGGCATTTGGGCGTTTTCCGCCACTGGTTTGATTATCTTAGTTTTACTGCATAGCCCTAAAGGTGATGGCGTTGGCGCTATTGGCGGACAAGCCCAGCTATTTAGCAGCACCAAGAGTGCAGAAAACACCTTAAACCGAATTACTTGGGCATTGACAGTAATTTTTCTCGGTTTAACAGTAGTTTTAAGTGCTGGTTGGCTACCTAAATAAGGATAGGTCAATGGGGACAAGAACCCAACATCCCATACTTAACACCTTAATAAATTTAATTTCACAACGATTAATTACAGCTCTTGCCTTTTTTATTGGCACAGGGCTGTTAATAGTTTTTACTAATCTCCAGTCGAGTGATGGGTTTACAAGAATACCAAAATCTCTATATTCAGACTTAATAATCTCTCTCCCTCCATCATCTCCCCTAAAACCCCATCCCCTACCGCCCACACTTGCACAGTGGCAAGATAGCACAAACAGTGGTGACTACTTTTCCCAAGTCACAACAACTCAAGTAGGTTACTTAGTTTGGTCGCAATTTCCGATTCGAGTTTACGTAGAAACACCAAGAGCCATAAGCGAAAAACAAGCTCAAGCATGGATTAACGCTGTATTACAGGGTGTGCAAGAATGGAGTACTTATTTACCTTTAACAATAGTTGAACAGCCAGAAATTGCTGATATTACGATTGTGCGAAAAGCGCCACCTCTACAAATTTCCCCTGGTAGTAATATACCTCGTGCGCGATCGGCACAAACTACTTACGAGTTATACACCAGCAACAAAGTTTTATCCCACCGCTTCACCATCTTGTTAAGCCCCAGTCAAACAGGTGAGTATCTCATTGCAGCTACCCGCCACGAATTCGGTCATGCACTAGGAATTTGGGGCCATAGTCCGCTACAAACTGATGCACTATATTTTTCCCAAGTTCGTCAACCGCCGCCTATTTCTTCTAGAGATGTAAATACTTTAAAGCGTGTTTATGAACAGCCAACCACTTTAGGATGGTCTTTAGCGGATAATTAAAAGAATCCAGCGCCTACAGAGGGTTTTGTGCCGTAGGCGACTGGTGTTAGCGTAGCGGTAGCGACGTAGGAGCGTCACCCGAAGGCAGGTTCCCGACGCTCGACAGCATTTGCCTAGCATCTCATAGAGAAGCGTTAGCGACTGTGAGTAAGTCTGACTCGTTAACGCTGCGCTATCCGTTGTTAACAACTGGCGTTTCCTACGCTCTACGACTTAGTGGTAGAGGTCGTTGTGCTAAAACTTCTTTATATAGTTCTTCCAGCAGAGTAATATTTTTACTAAGGGTATAGCGGTCTAATACACGCTGTCTGGCTTTTTGCCCCAGTAAGGTTGTTAACTCTGGATGGTCTTGCAATACTGGCAAGAGGGTTCTTAATTGCGATCGCGCTGTTTTAGTATTAATAACTATACCTGCGCCCTTTTCCAATACTTCTCCATCTGCACCCACATCTGTTGCTAAACAAGCCAACGCACATGACATTCCTTCTAACAGAGATAGGGACAAACCCTCTACCAATGAAGGCAAAACAAATACATCTGCGCCCCGCAAAATTTCAATGCGTCGGTCTTCATCAGCTACAAATCCCAACCAGATAATGCCGTATTCTGAACCATAAAATTGCTCTAAGGAAGACTTTAAAGGGCCGTCGCCAACAATTAGCAACTTAGTATCAGGCCCCATTGCAGACTGCTTCCAAGCCCGGAGGAGGGCTTCGACATTTTTCTCTGGTGCTATTCGACCCTGATAGACAAACAAACGTTCGGCTTTAAATTCTGTTTTGACTCTAGAAAGTCCTGGAGAATACTTAGCAGTATCAACACCGTTGGGAATTACAGCAATATTTTCTTCCCGCACGCCCATCCGTGCCAATAATTCTCGCTGTATTTGAGAAAAAACAATCACGCGATCGTAGTTAACTAAAAAAGGTGCGTAGAGCTGATAAGCCAAAAGTTGTGTTCCCGATATCAGCTTTGCCCCCTTGCCAGCAAACGGTGTGTGAAAAGTTGCAATTAGGGGCAACCTCAGTTCCTCACAGATTTCCGGTAGAACAAAGTCTAGAGGAGATAGCGTTAAGGAAGCATGGACTATATCTGGCTTGATTTCCCGCAGCGAATCGGTTAAAAGTTTGGTCGCTTTAAAAGTGGGAATTGTATAAACCTGGGACTTGTAAATAAAAGGGAGCGAAACCTCTCGAAGATTTGGCCAATTGTCAGGTTCAGATTCTTCCTGGGCGAAGTGAAGAAAGCTAACTTGATGTCCCCTATCTAGCAAGGCATTTGTAATTTCTCGACTGTAGGTGACATTGCCGCAAAAGGGTGATTTTTTTCCAATCCAGGCTATACGCATTCTTTATTTAACTGTAAGAAAAGCGGGTTTGAGCTATTACTTGTGTGTCCTTCGTGATTTTTATCTTATCTAGCTATACTTGCTGGTTTTTTTAATTATTACAGACTCCCAACACAATGCAGTTTAAAAAGCCTATTTTAAGCTGATTAAACCAGTGGATTTATGGCTTTATTTATTCTACTTATAAGTTGTTAATTTCTGATACTTAAACAACTTAGTCTGACTAATGTCAGATTGATATCCGGCAAGTATGTGATAAATTTTCACTGACCACAGTTTACCATGAACATAAAAGCTTTAAGGAAATTAGTAATCACTTCAACGTAATGAATAATAATCCCTGTTAGCTGATAACTACTTATGTGAGTTATACCAGGTTAATATGCCTCCTAAAAAGACGATCGCAGCTAATCCCAAAAAAACTACCTGTAATCCCAGAAAGGTTTCTGCTACACCTGCTAATGCCAAAGGTAGGGAGAGGGCAATATTAATTACATTGTTCTGCAAGCCAAAAACTTTACCACGCATTTCTGGAGGTGTTTCTGTTTGGATCGCTGTTTGCATCGGAATTCCCACTAGCGCCCCAAAAATACCTAATAGCGCCACCAGTAACAGGACTAGCCACAGTTGGGTTGTAAATATTGATAGACCAATCAGGGATGCTGCCATGCCCATACAACCGTACAGACTTAGCTGGGTGTAGGAGAAGCGTTGACCAAATTGACCAAGAATTGTTGCTCCAGCCGCGATGCCAACACCGCCGGCTGCTAGTAAAAAGCCGAACTGGGAGGCTTTCATGTTGGGAATTATTTCTGCCATGCGAACGGCTAGAACAGTTAATGCTGCAAAAACAGAAAATAAGATAATCAGCTGAAGTAAAGCATTGCGGACACGATGATTTGCTTTAAGGTAGGCAAAACCATCTCGCAAATCAGAGAATACGTGAGGGAATTCTGTATCGGGGTGGTAGTGTTTTTCCTTAGTTGCGAGGAGGAATAAAATTATTCCCGCGATCGCATAACTACCACCTACTAAAAATTCTTTGCCCAAACTACCACTACCACCAATTTGCAGCCAAAGTCCATCGGCGATCGCTAACAGTGGTTCCCCGACAGCAAACCCAACAATCACCGATGCCATCATCGTTGTCGTATAAAGCGAATTTGCCGAGAGTAAATCCTGTTCTTCTAATATTAAGGGAATTGCCGCCTGTTCTGCCGGTGCAAAAAACTGTGTCAGCGTAGAAACTAAAAAAGTCACACCCAGAATGATTAAAAAACCAACTGGCAAAACTCCTATGGGTTTCCAATCATGAGTCAACCACAGCAAAAAGGGAATTGACAAAACCAAGATACCGCGCCAAATATTAGTTGCCACCAGCACAGCCTTTTTCGACCAGCGATCGACAAACACACCAGCAACGGAGCCAAACAATACGGCTGGAATCGTAAAAGCCATCATCAAGGCTGACACCCAACCACTAATACTTTGATTACTAGCCTGAAACTGAGTATTAATCAAAGCAATCATCAGCACTAAATAAACTTTATCTGCTAGTTGCGAGAAAACTTGACCGCCCCAAAGAGCCAGGAAATTAGGATTTTTTAATACAGGCAAAAACCCTTGCTGTTTGATATTTCCTGAAACAGCTTCTCCACCAGAACCAGATCCATTTAATGTTGGTGGTTCTTTTTCTGAAATAGTAGCAACGGGCATTTGCCCGTTGCTATTTCCTTGGGCAGTGGTTAATTCGTTCTCAGATTGTGTTTCTGATTGACTTGGAATATCAGTTTTTGGGATCTGGTCTGTCCAATTTTGATCGTTATTAGAAACGTCTTTTGGGGACATTTCTTGTCCATTTATTTGACTAGGTGTACACTTTGAAACAGTACTCAAGTGATTCTTGACTGTAGAATCTGATACCCTATTCTGTTTTTTGGCAAGGCTTGGTGACAAAGGCAGGATTTTTTTATCCAAATCAGACGGTTGCATCATGGTTGGCAGCAAAATAAGAGTCGATCAAGGTAGCAGAGCGAATAGGGCGACCTAATTGATACTGAGCATACTGGCGCAAAATCTGTTCAACAGATAACCAGTCATGATCTCTAGCACCATCAATTTGCATTATCTCTGGTTGTGACAGATGTTGAAGCAAAGCCAGTTCCATAGCACCCGGACGACTAGAAATCACAGGTATTTCTTGTCGATGCACAACAACTGTTTGGGAGCCAGGTTTTGGAGGTAATGGGATAATGGGGTGATTGGGTGATAGAGAAAAAGATGAATTTCTTTGTATCTCCCTTTCCCTCTCACCCTCTCTTCGCAAACGTTCCCAAGCTTCTAAGGAAACCGTTCCACCCGCAGGGATACTAAATCCTACCTGCCAGTTTGGGTCTGTAAAGTTTGGCTTGAGGAGGTTTCCAGATAGGCAACAGACTTGCACTTGCGGCGTTACTCCTGCTAACGCTAAAAGGTGAAACACCCCATGAGCCAGATGAGCCAAAACCCCAGATGGATTTGCACTAGATAACGTCTCCAACCGATGGAGATGTTCATTGAACAACTCATAAAGTTCTTCTTGGGGTTGTTCGCTCAAAGCTTGACACAAGACTATTTCTGCTAAATACTGACTGGCAGCTAATTTTCCCAAATCTTTAGCTAAACCAGGATAAGTTTTTAACGTCTGTGCTTGGGTAATTTTATCAAGCGATCGCCCTTTCGCAATCAATAGTTCATTCACAACAAACATACCACTCCTGCCGCCCAGGCTGGAGTTGTGCTTGCGTGCCCCTGGAGCTACTGCTCGAATCAGACCGAATTCTGGTGTCAAAATCGTCACTATTTTATCCGATTCTCCCAGCACTTGGGTTTTAAGATTAATTCCCGTTGCTTTGTAGGTTCTACTCATTAGTCATTAGTCATTAGTCATTAGTAGTTATTAGTCATTAGTCATTGCTTAAGGGTCATTAGCTTAGGACAAATGACAAATGACAAAGGACAAAGGACAAATGACTATTCACCCTTTCCCAGGTTATCGCGCTGGCGGATCAAATCGATACCGCGAGATGTGCCTAATCTAGTAGCACCCGCTACGATTAAGTCTAAAGCTTGATTGATAGTGTGGATACCACCCGAAGCCTTAATTCCTACTCTTTCTTTTGCAAATTCCTGCAAAAGTCGTACATCTGCCACTGTTGCACCACCATTCCAACCTGTACTAGTTTTTAAGAAAGCCGCTCCGGCCTCCATAGCTATTTCGGCAGCTATTTTTTTTTCTGCATCTGTCAACAGGTTGGTTTCCAAAATTACCTTGACAGTTTGCCCAGTCTCTTCGCAAATTTCGGCAATCTCCCGGTGGACTTCTTCGGTTTTACCAGCTTTCAACCAGCCCAAGTTTATTACCACATCCAACTCAGTGGCCCCATTATCCGCCGCTTGTTGAGCCTCATACAGTTTCACTGCTGAAGTCGTCGCTCCAGCAGGAAAGCCAATCACCGTACAGACTTTCGGGTTCTTGCCGTGCAGGAGTTCGACTGCTTGTTTGACATAGGCGGGAAATAGGCAAACCGCCGCAAAATTGAATCTGTATGCTTCTTCACACCACTGCTCAACCTGCTCAGGTGTAGCAGTTGGCATTAAGAGGGAGTGATCGATAAATGGCGCAATATCAATGTTTGGATAGTCTGCTGCCATCGTGTCTTCTGCCAGTGATTGATTATTAAACTTTATAAAAAATTAAAACATTTCTTATATATATTAAACCATATCTATTACAAGTTTATTCTGAAAAGAAGCTGCTGACTTTTCTAGGATGTCAGCTTTGTATATGTCGCGGAATTATTGTAAGTGTTTAAGTTGACATTAGACAGTATTAAGCTTAGAAATATCAATACCATTTTTCACACCAGTTCCTAAAAAGTCCAAAATAGTTTTAGCTAACGCTTTCGATGCCAAATAAGGTACGCCATTACTAATAGTTTTAAACATATTCGTGAGCGACATATTTTCTGGAAGTACAAAAGTTGCAGGCAAAGATTGTATCGCTAAAGCTTCCGCCACAGATATTCGCCGGATTTTATAGGGATGCAAATGTACTTCATTATTTCCATAGCAAGCTGTCGGAGAATAACGCCATCTATGCAGACGCTTGAAAGACTTTTTAGAATCATCTCCTTCATCAATAGCAGCGAATCGTGTGATACCTGCCCTTGGTTGAAAACAGTTCTCAGCATTGGGATGCTTTAGTACATTATTTTTTCTAAACCAGTATTCAACTGTTAATTCTTGAGGTATGCCGTCAGGGCAAGGGATAATGGAATCTTCTTGGAATGGTTCGCACTGACGCCAAGGATAAGCAAAAACCTTTGCTTGAGGATATAAAATATGATTTTTCCAAGGAAAAGCCTCTTCAGGTAGGAACTTTTCACTACCGAATTGTATTCCTATATCCTTGATAAAACTATTTTGGAAGCCAATGAGAATAATTCTTTCTCTATCCTGGGGTACACCATATTCGATAGCATTAATTAAGCGCTCTGTTAATATATAGCCTGCTTCCAGTAATTGTTGCTTGAGCGATTCAAAAAATAAACGGTGCTTTTTTGTTCTCCACAATCCCTTAACGTTCTCAAACAAAAAGAAATCTGGAAGATTGCGGCAAATTAATTCAACGTAAGAAGCGGAAAGCTTGCCATTATCTCCTAAACCTCCTCTATTTTTCCCGCCAATAGAAAAATCAGGGCAGGGAGGCCCCCCAATGAAGCTGACAATATTATGAGATTTACGGCAGTCTTGTACTAGCTCCCGGAGGTGTTGTGTTTGTAACCCATCAAGAAGTTGGGTTACATCTCCTACTTCTCCATCATGATACCCGTATTCTGGTAACGGTAGATTGAGAACCCGCCGTGAATAGCGGTATGCAGCCATGAATGGGGGAAAGATTTCATTGACGTAAACAACCTTAAAACCGTTGGTTTCAAAACCTAAATCTAGGAAACCTGAACCAGCAAAAAAGGAGAAAATACAAGGGCGATCGCTCATTCAATAATTACTGCCGTAAAACAGTCTTAATTAATATCGAAATACATAGGGTTTATACTTACGTACTGATCAAAAATGAACAATTTTAAGATTGGTTCAATAGTCAAAAAATTCACACTTCCCCTAAGTGTTTAATATCAAAGTTTACTCAATCTTTAAGGAAAATACCTGACAGAAAAAGAGTCTGAAGTCACAATTAATAAATATAGGAGTTTTCAAACTCCAAATCATGTTTAAGACAAATATTTGTCATGAAATAAAAAACTGCGGTACTTCAAACTAATTTTTATGCGAATTTTAATTTACTCCTACAACTACTATCCAGAACCAATTGGTATTGCCCCACTGATGACTGAATTAGCAGAGGGACTAGTGAAACGTGGGCATCAAGTGCGCGTAGTTACCGCTATGCCCAACTACCCTGAACGTCAGATTTACCAGGAATATCGGGGCAGGTGGTATCTCAACGAATACAAAAATGGCGTTCAAATTCAACGCAGTTATGTTTGGATTCGTCCCCAACCCAATCTATTAGATCGGGTGTTACTAGATGCGAGTTTCGTTGTCACTAGTTTTGTGCCCGCCCTCGTCGGTTGGCGTCCAGATGTTATCCTCTCAACATCGCCATCCTTGCCAAGCTGTGTACCAGTTGCTCTTTTAGGATGGTTACGTGCTTGTCCTGTAATCTTAAATCTACAAGATATATTACCAGAAGCAGCCGTCCACGTCGGTCTACTGAAAAATAAATTACTTATAAAGTTATTTACAGTGTTGGAAAAATTTGCTTACCACACTGCCAGTAAAATTAGCGTTATCGCGGATGGGTTTGTGGACAATTTGCGATCTAAGGGCGTAGAAGCTGACAAAATTGTGCAAATTCCCAACTGGGTTGATGTCAATTTTATCCGCCCTTTGCCTAAACAAAATAACCCTTTCCGCGCCGCACATAACCTGAATGGCAAATTTGTAGTACTTTATTCTGGCAACATTGCCCTAACCCAAGGCTTAGAAAGCGTTGTCAAAGCTGCTTCTGTGTTGCGCCATATCACAGATATTGTTTTTGTCATCGTTGGAGAGGCAAAAGGGTTACAGCGATTGCAACAGGAATGTTTAGACTGCGGTGCAGATAATGTTTTGCTACTGCCATTTCAACCCCGCAAATATTTGCCACAAATGTTGGCAGCTGCCGATATTGGCTTGGTGGTGCAAAAGAAAAATGTTGTATCCTTCAATATGCCGTCAAAAATTCAAGTGCTACTTGCCAGTGGACGAGCTTTGGTTGCTTCTGTCCCTGATAATGGTACGGCAGCAAAAGCTATCAGGCAAAGTGGTGGCGGAGTTATCGTTCCTCCAGAAGATCCCCAAGCTTTAGCAATGGCAATTTTAGATTTGTATCAAAACCCCGAAAAAGTCAAAACTCTGGGTTATAAAAGTCGCCAATATGCCGTTGAAAACTATGCTTTTGAGCAAGCTTTAAATCAGTATGAGTCGTTGTGTTACTCATTGACGGCAGAACGTGGAGCAATTCAGTCCACAAGAATTACCAAACAAGAAGTTTAATTTACAGCAGTGGGCTTAGATTAGACAAAGTGCTAAACTCAAAACCCTAACGATTCTGCTTCAGTTGCTCTGGCTGTTGCAGCATAATTTTTGTACGCTGTTTACGGTGGGCTGTACTTACTTATACCAATTCTCTAAAATCAGGCTACAGATGAGATAATAAGATTTAATGAGATGAAGGATGTCCCATGTCAGGGGTATATCAACTAGAAATTAAAGAGACTGAAGAAGAACTCAAAAAGTTACTAGCGATACAAAAAACTGCAAGTTGTAAAGAAAGAGTGCAGTTAGTGTATCTACTCAAAACAGGGCATGGTCAAACAATTTCTCAAACCGCAGAAATGATTGGTCACAACCGAGTCACACTACCCAAGTGAATTCGACAGTAGAAAGCAAGTAGAATTGAAGGACTATTAAAAGAAAAATCTTCACTCTAGTTGACTAAGAGTAATTTTAACATGGGCAGAACAGCACTTTCTAAAAAATTACAAGAACCACTTGGATTTAATGGTTATCAAGAAATTGTCGAATGGCTCTCACAAAACTTGGGAGTAAATAGTTGCTACAAGACAGTACACAAGCTTGTTTATTACCGTTTGGAGTCATGCCTTCAAGTACCACGCCCCAGTGTTTAATTAGCTCAAAAATTAGAAAGCGATCGCTCTATTAAATTAAGTCCCGACAGGTTAAGGCGGGTACTTAAAAAAAGGGGATCATTGGGAAGCGAGTCAGGAAGAGCCATAAAGGAAAACAAGACTCTGTAGTACGGGTTGAGAAGCAAGCAGACCTAGATATGTTGGAATTATTTGCTGCTACCGGAGAAATAGACCTCAAGTATTTGGATGAATCAGGGTTTTGTGCATGGAGTGAGCCAAGTTACTGATTAAATTTTCGTTACACACTTATAAATTTTCCCGCCGACTTACTTACGTGCTGCTCTCTACGCTGAAATTGGGAAATTAACAAAATCAATTATTGCATCTATTGCTCCAAAGCAATATATTTTGGTGGCTTTATCTGTAGCCAACTTTGAGAGAATTGGTATAATTTTGATTTACAAACATCTGTAACAAATAATCACGAAGTTGGTATCTTGGCTAATTCCCTCAATCGTTTAATTTTGGAAGTTCAGCAACTCATCACAGTTCAAAATGATGCTAACGAACAGCTAGAAGTATACAGCTAGGTATTAGAAGAGAAAGTACGCGAACGAATACGGGAGTTAAGTGAGAAAAATCTCAGCTTAAAGTTGGGATTAGAGGAATTGCGGTGTACTCAAGCTCAACTTGGAGAAACTGAGTAAAATAGCGAGAAAACCTGAAAAATTAATTTTTTTTGGCTGTAAATAGCTTAAACTTTTCCCCAAATACTCAATTAATCCCCAGTGGAGCAAACACTATTTTCACTGGAAATTCTTGCTGAAATAGCTAATGTTTAATTTATCACTACAACAATAGCCATCCGCAACTGCTGATTGCTAATGTCAAAATCTAAGCAGTCAATTATCAAACTAGGACAGGTCGGCGGCAATAAACCTACCATTTCATTACAGCCAGAAAGCCCAAAATTAAAACATGCGTGACTTTTGACTTTTGAGAGCTAGTTGCTTCTGCCTTGGCGTTAGCCTCTCTCTTTGGGAGAAGGGAACCCGCGCAACGCACTAGCTCCTTTTGACTTCCGCCTTGCAGTACTAGCCCCCATAGACACCCGTTTTTTTGTTAGTATTCAAAAAAACCTATTGACACATTTTCAGATCAATTGTTTGTGATTTGTAAGTAAATGTAAACAATTGTTTCAAAAGAAAGCACATGAGGTTTAATGACTGATTATTTCCAAGGAAATTTCCCATTACAATCTGTCCCACTGACGAAAAGTGTGGCAAAGAGCCACGCCCATACCGAAGAGGAGAGCGGAAAATTAGCTGCAACGATAGCCGCTGCTGGATCAGACCGCAAAGCGGGTGAGATTATATTGCTCAAAGTAGCAGAGGTATCTTACCTAGCTGATTATTTTGTAATGATGACTGGCTATTCTAAAGTACAAGTCAGGGCGATCGCTCAAGCAATTGAAGGAAAGGTCGAAACTGAGTTGCAACGGCGTCCCATTAGGACAGAAGGAAAAGTTGAGGGGAGTTGGGTACTACAAGACTACGGTGATGTGATCGTTCACATCATGATGCCCAAAGAACGAGAGTTTTATAATTTAGAAGCGTTCTGGATTCATGCAGAGCGTATTTCCCTTCCAGAATCTGATGAGGGTGAGGGTAAGCCAACATGATTAGGTCTTCGGTTTCAAATTGCCCAGTTCCTACAGACCAACAACCGCTTAATGAGTACGAAGAGTTAAAAAATTCCTGGCTGTTTCGTGATACCACTTTAGATTTGCGCGAGTATATCACGAAAATAGCTTGGATTTGGAGTTTATCTTGGTTGGTCGCAGGACCTGTGGCAGCAGCAAGTTTTGCTCCGAACAAGTATATTGCACATTTTATCCTCTGTGGTGCAGCAGCAGCGAGTGTTGGCGTAGTGCTGGCACTGGTAAGGTTGTACTTAGGCTGGTTCTACGTGTGCGATCGCCTTTGCAGTCCCACAGTCTTTTATGAAGAGTCAGGCTGGTACGACGGCCAAACTTGGACAAAACCACAGGAAATCCTCAACCGCGATCGCTTGATTGTCGCATACGAAATCAAACCTATTCTACGGCGGTTACAATTTACCTTTGCTGGGTTGGCGGGAATGTACGTTATTGGTACTATAGTTTGGCATTTGTTTTAAAAAGTCATTGGTCATTAGTGATTAGCTAAGGATTAATGATTAATGACCAATGACTAATTAATTAAAAAAGGTGATAAATATAAACCCATGACAATGGGAAAACGAACTCAAGCCACAGCACTGGAAGTCCGGTTGCTGCGGGAAGGTATTATTGAATCTAGGCATATAGTCCAGGCTGTTGTATGCGACGAACGAGGACGGGTTCTAACCGTTGCCGGGAATTCTGAAACTGCTGCATTTATCCGTTCAGCGCTCAAACCATTTCAGGCACTCGCAGTCACCACCACAGGTACACTAGAACGCTATGACCTCAGCGATCGCGACTTAGCAATTATCACAAGTTCCCATAAAGGAAGAATAGATCAAGTCCGACAGGTATTTAACATCCTTTGGCGAGCTGATCTTGACCCAACTATACTCCAGTGTCCAATTCCTGAAGATAAGCACAGTCCTTTGGAGTACAATTGCTCTGGTAAACATGCGGGAATGTTAGCTGTTTGTCAGCAACGCCGTTGGCCCTTGAATAACTACTTGGATCGCAAGCACCCAATACAGCAGTTGATTTTGGGCAAAGTAGCAGAATTGCTGCGAATGCCAGCTGAAGAATTTATCAGCGCTCATGATGACTGTGGCGCACCAACTTATCTGATGCAACTTGGTCACATGGCATCTTTATATGCACTGTTAGCCTCTAGTACTAATCTGGATATGGAGCGCATTGTCCGTGCTATGACTCATCACCCCGCAATGGTCGCTGGAGATGGAGAATTTGATACGGAACTGATGCGCTTAACTCCAGGAGAACTGGTTAGTAAAACTGGTGCTGAAGGAGTGCAGTGCATTGGTAGACTCGGTGAAGGCTTGGGATTGGCAATCAAAGTCATGGATGGGGCAAAACGAGCAAAATACGCCGTGGCTATTCACTTACTCCAGCAAATGGGTTGGATTAGTCCCAGCGCCGCCGAAAGCCTCTCAGAAAAATTTGTCACCTTGGGAAAATACAAGCGTTTAGAAGTAATTGGAGAATTATCATTTTTGTAGTTGCCAAACTCTTGACTATAGGTTATGATGAAAAAGTTAAGAGCGACGCGGGATAGAGCAGCCTGGTAGCTCGTCGGGCTCATAACCCGAAGGTCAGTGGTTCAAATCCACTTCCCGCCACCAAATAAAAAATAAAACAAAAACCCTACAATCAGTAAAGATTGCAGGGTTTTTATTTTATTTTGATCTATTCTGGAAGAAATAGCCATCTAAAAGGCGCAAAGAATCATGGTTGTGAAGTTGCAGCGACCAATTTTAGTGGGAGGATTGGGACTGTCCTTTTCTCTGTGGATGTTGGACAGTTGGCACGATTCTATAGTGCAGGTAGGTGAGTTTGGTTTATTGAGTGCCTTAGCTGTAGGCGGTGGTTTGTGGTTATTCCAGAAAAATCGCCCGAAAGACAGTTTAGAGCAGCTAGATGGTATGGTGGTGGAGCGGGCGACTGTAGAAAGTGCGATCGCTAAAACTGAAACTGTAATTAACCAACTGGCACAAGAAGCAGAAAACCACACAGCATTAGAGACACTCAGAAAACAAGTTGCCCAATTGTTGTTGGAGTTAGACAGACAAGAAATTAAAGTTGCTGTGACTGGCGGTAAATCCGTGGGTAAAAGCACTTTAATTAAAGTGCTAAAAGAAAATGTCGAGACACGAAATTTGGTGTCTCTAGAAGAAACAGCACCTTTATTTAGAGAAGCAAGTGACAATTCAGATGCAGCTGTTTTAGCAGAAGTGGCAAAATCTGATTTTGTTTTGTTCCTGACAAACGGTGATTTGACAGACTCAGAATTTCAAGCCTTACAGCAGCTAAAAGCAGCAAATCAGCCCACAATCCTGGTTTTGAACAAACAAGACCAGTATTTAGCTGATGAAAGCGCCAGCGTCTTTAGTCAATTAAAACAGCGAATGCAGGGAAATGTAGTTGCAACTGCGGCCTCTCCTATTCCCATCAAAGTCCGAAAGCATGAGACTGATGGTTCTGTGCAAGAGTGGATGGAACAACCAGCGCCAAATATCCAGCAGTTGACCCAGCAGTTGGGTGAAGTTTTGACACAGCAGGGACAACGGCTAGTTTGGTTAACAACCATGAGAAAAACAGAGTTGTTGAAAACTGACGCGAAAAACTGGTTGAATGGAACCAGACGCGATCGCGCTACCCCAATTATTGAACAATATCAATGGATAGCTGCTGCTGCTGCCTTTGCTAACCCAGTACCAGCCCTTGATATCCTAGCAACTGCAGCAATTAATGCTCAGATGGTAATGGATTTGGGTAATATCTATCAGCAGAAATTTTCCTTGGAACAGGCGCAAACCGTAGCTGGAACAATGGGAAGTTTGATGCTGAAACTGGGTTTAGTTGAACTTTCTACGAATGCTATTAGTACTGTTCTAAAAAGTAATGCCGTTACCTTTGTAGCTGGTGGCGTAGTGCAAGGAGTAAGTGCAGCTTATCTGACTAGGGTAGCAGGGTTAAGTCTAGTTGAGTATTTCCAACAGCAGGAAATAGCAATAGATTCTGGCACTGGTTTGAATTTGGAGAATTTGCGGCAAACCTTACAAAAGGTATTTGGGCAAAATCAGCAGATTGGTTTTTTGCAAGGTTTTGTTAAGCAAAGCATGAAGCGTTTGTTGCCAGAGGTGCAGCAGGTTGAATTAGTTGGTGTTGAGAAGGCAGTAGGATAATCTCATACACAGGATTACCAAATTTTAGATTTTAGATTTTGGATTTTGGATTCAATAATTCAAAATCCAAAATTTAAACTTTGTTTCAAGCTCCCAATTTTAAGCTAGGATCAAAAATAAATAAACATCTTTGTTTCAAAAAAGATGATTTATCAATATGGTCAATCTAAAATCTAAAATCCAAAATTGGCTGACAGTCGCTTAGTGCTCTAGGTAAACCTAAAATTTACCCAAGCCTAAAAATAGGCTTGGGTGTATCTAACAATTATTGTGATTGAGAGTTAACAAAAAATTGTGAATAAGGGTAGTTAGCTAAACAGCACCACTGTTTCTATTAAACAGAATAGCTATAGTTTTGAAAATTAGCTTTAAATCGTACACCAAACTCCAATTTTTTTGATACTGCAAATCTAGGCGAATTACATCTTCAAAACTATGGACTGTAGAACGCCCGTTTACTTGCCATTCGCCAGTCATACCAGGTTTTACATCTAAACGTTGCCACTCCGGTACTTCGTAGCGTTCCACTTCATCGGGTGTCGGTGGTCGAGTGCCTACTAAACTCATCTCTCCTTTGAGGACGTTCCAAAATTGCGGTAATTCATCAAGACTAGTTCGCCGTAAAAAGCGCCCTATTTTAGTAATTCTGGGGTCATTCTCATTCTTGAAAAAAGCACCTTGGACTTGGTTTTGAACTTGGGATTTCTTCGCTTCCGCATCCACACACATAGAGCGGAATTTCCAAATTTTAAACCGTTTCCCCATCCAACCACAACGGATTTGACTAAAGAAAATGGGACCGGGATCATTAAGTTGAATAGCGATCACAATCGGAATAAATAAAACTCCTGTAATTAATAAACCGACCACAGACCCCACAATGTCTAACAACCGTTTCATCCAAGATGCCACAGAAGGGTGAGTAGTGGGTAACTGCTCTACTTTACGGGAAGTTGTCTTCCGATTATCTACTAAGTCTTCCTGTTTGATTAGCGGCGCATCATCTACAAGTTCTAAGGGAAAAACCTGATCCAATCCTGTGAGTTTTAGGACTGCCATTACTTGAGGTGTTACATTCCGCAGTGTTAATGTAATCCCTTTAGTCTGGGCGTATTTAAAATTACTAACCAGGGCACCTAAACCACTACTATCCATAAAAGTAGTTTGGTGAAAGTCAATGATGATTTGCTTGGGATGTGAATTGGGCTGGATTAAGCTTTGGCAGGTTTGCTTAAAGCCTAAAGCCTCCAGCACGCTCAACCGCTTAGGCACCTGCATTATAGCCGTGTCGTTTAGGGAATTAACTGGAAAATCGACCTCTGTCGGTTGGCTAGTCATGAAGCTCTGCACTTTCGTTGCCATGTATAATGTAATCTGCCAAACATTATTTTGTCCTAAAAAATTACTTAACCTAATATTGGAATCAGTAGTAGTAAGGACTAATTGCGATTTACTGGGGCTGAGATTGGAGATCGCTAGCGACGATTCACAATAGAACAAGAAGCCAAAAAAGATCCTTGTTGTTGTGCCGACGCAGCGCGATCGCGTTGCTCTCATCAAATGATTGCTAAAAATACGGTTACACCTAGCGCACGCCTGATTGAAATCTTTTCTGCCATTCAAGGGGAAGGACTAAATGTAGGGACGCGTCAGATATTTATTCGTTTTGCTTTGTGTGATTTGCGCTGTCAATTTTGTGATAGTGCCCACACTTGGAATGCACCTGCTAGTTGTCGGATAGAGCGATCGCCTGGATTGCGCGACTTTGAAATCCACTCTAACCCTGTCTCTCTACCCATACTAATTGAATGGGTTGAACGACAAAATGTACCTTCTCTACACGATAGCATTAGCTTAACTGGAGGCGAACCACTTCTTCATGCCCTATTTTTAACCCAGTTTCTACCCGAAGTGCGAGCCATAACTGGTCTACCTATATACTTAGAAACTGGCGGACATCGCCCAGAACAACTGGCAATGATTCTCCCTTACTTAGACTCTGTAGGTATGGATTTAAAATTGCCCAGTGTTAGCGGCGAAAGTCATTGGCAAGAACATGCTAAATTTCTCCAATTATGTCATGACTCATATTTAAATGTTTTTGTCAAGATAATTGTGTCTCAAAACACAGATCCAACCGAGTTGGAACGTTCAGCTTTGCTGGTGGCAGAGGTTAGTCCAGATATCTCAGTATTTTTACAACCTGTTACGCCTTTAGCAGTATCTGAACAATTCTCTTCAATACCTGTGCTTGCCCCTACGGCTGATCAAGTTTTGACGTGGCAAGCTTTGATGAAGGGCTTTCTCAAGCATGTACGTGTGATCCCTCAGACGCATAAAATGCTGAACCAGCTGTAAAATTTGAGTTTGATAAAGATGTAGTCAAGAAAAAAGTAAGATTTTATGAAAGGCAGTTAAAAGCAAAACACTCTTTGAGGGATATTTCCGCAACGCTCATAGAAAAATTACCTAACAGGCGAGATCGCCCAATTACAAGCTTTTATAGCACTTAGCCCAGATGCTTGCCACACAAGAGAAGTGTTGGCATTCAAACTGATTTAAGCTGTTCTACATTTAAATTGCATATACTGGGCGGGCAGGATGCCCACCCTACAAGAGTTATATTTAAGCTTAGATGCGTTTACCCGGATATCGTAGACTATTGCAAAAGTACACGATTAATTTTTTTCGCTGCTTTCATAATTTACAATTTCAGTTCATAAATTAGTGAGCGAGCAACCGGATTCTCCGATCGCTTTTCGGGATCACTCCATAGTGTAGCGTTATAAAATTGAACTGATTTTATTTGCTGGAGAGTAGGGTAATTACGGCTGATTGTTTCCCACAGGGAACTGACCTGTTGCTCTTTCTCAATTGCAGTTTTCGTCTTTTTAGTTGGGTAAAAAACATTCCTAGCTAAGGTATTAAACTTTACAGGTCCCATTTTTTTCTTAAAGTCTTTTAAATCAAAGCTGAGAAGCGTACCCGTTGTACTTACAGGAACAACTTCCAGGCTTTCTACTTGGGGGCCTAAAATTACCGAAAACGTTGGATAGCAGGCAAGTGGCCAAGCCCCTGTTCTTCCACTTAAACCCAGTAGGCTATTGCCAATAATTAATGAAACAGCGAAAACTGTCAGTACTTGCGAATAAATCGGCAGTTGGAAATTTCGTTTTTTAGTCTCAGGAATCTCAGCTTGAGGCCGACTACAAGTTCGAGAATCAGCAACACGCCGATAAATACGTTTACCAATCTCTGGTATAGGCCACACATACAGCAAAGGTAAAATCAGCCAAAAAATAGGTATGCGTGGTGCTAGGACACGATATGCGTAGTAACCCTTCCATGACTTTCTTTGGAGAACTACGTGCATATCAGCCAATAGGGCCTGGTAATCTAACCAAAGAAGATTGTGGGTGGTTAGGGCTTCATTATTCAGCGCATTGACAAATGTTAATCGGCCAAAAATATCAAATACTTTTAAACTTGCAATTGTCCGACGACAAAGTTTACAATTGCCGTCGTATACAACATACATATCTATGGGAAAAAGCCGATTTCCAATCCATTTAAAAATAGCATACCAATCAAAGAAAGCCACGTAGCAAGTTTGGAGAAGTAAGAATTTAATATGCATTGCTAGACCAATCGTATTATGCAAAAGCAGCCCTCCAAAAGCTGCTATGTATCTAGTTGTAGGTAAGAATACTAGAAAAATAAAACCTAATTCCAAACAGATTGAGCCAATAGCTGACAGGCGAGATAAGACTGGATATCCATCTAATCTTAAAAGCGGGTTCCAGCCATCTACTTGATACCACTCAAGCCATTTAGAAAATATTTGATACTTGAGATTGTCACTGAATGCCCAATCAAAACCGGATGTCCATAATTTATGAAATCCTGGAAAGAAATAAATGATCCCAAATAAAATCCAGATAAAACGTAACGGTAATGCATAAATCCTAGAAAGACCAGGAGGTTCTATTTGACCGCGATCGGCTCGTTTCCAGGCCATGAAAATAGCATCCAATGACAATACATCGGCACATCGACTAAGGCCGAGAATCGCAGCAAACCATAATAAATGATGGTAGTGGTCAACTTTACCAAAAAATTGGGGAATACCCAAAACGTAGAAACTGAAGATTACGGTCAGCCATGCTGAGGTACGAGTAAAAAGCCCAATCATGGCTGTAAATGAACAAATAATTAATAGCCAACAAGCTGTCTGAGCTAGTGCTGCATTTATTGGAATATGAGAAAATAGCCACTTTGAACCCAAAGGTATAACCAGAAGGTCTTTAGGGAATTGACTTAGCCACACAACTTTAGAGAAATTGTGATTAACTTCCCCAAATATAGTTCCAAATAGAAATATCCGAAATATAGCCAGGTTGATGGGAGATGTTGTTCCTGTGAAATATTCTCGAATTGTTTTTATGACATTAGTGCGTTTTTGCACTCCCAAAATAAGGATTTGAATACAAATACCAATAAAGATGATTCTTGAAAGTTGGATTCGAGTTGCTACTTGATTGGGAAATATGAGATACATCAACCAAATAGCTATAGGCCATACAATAGCAAAATATGCATGAAAAAATACAGTTTTATGATGTTTATACAGGCTCTTTACTTGTTCTTTTAAAGATGTGTTGAATTCCATGAAATTGATACCTCCACTGCTGAATATTTGAGTTTTTACTTATGTTGTTTAACTTTACTCTTATTAAGTTTTGAATAATTGTTGTGCAAATCTTGGTTAGTAATACCATGAAATAATCTGACTAGCCAATACTTACCGACTTGAAAGCGGTGTTTGAGGGTTGGCATTCGCAGCAGCAGATAAACTAATCGGCGAGTAATGTGGGCTAAACGTCCCTTCAAATTGATGAAGCCGAGGCTAGAGACAATCGCTGTGTTTGTGCCCAGAGTGAGCATTTCTCCCAGATGGAGATAGTGAAAGTAGCGCAGAGATCGCTTTGTAAGAGATGCTCGCAGGTTATAAGCTGCACAGCTTGCCTGTTGATAAGCGGCTTGGGCTGTGGTCGGAATTTGTTTTCCTCGTCGCTCACGGATATCGGCTAAATCTCCCAGGGCAAAGACTTCTGGATGATCTACAAGTTGTAGTGTAGGACGAGTCAACAGTTGACCTTGACTATTTTGTTGATAACTAAGATGCTGCAATGATTGGCTAACGCAAGTCCCAGCAGTCCAAAGCACCAAGTCTATGGGGAGTGTTTTGATGTGACCCTGATGTTCCAGGATAATGTAGTCAGAACCAATAGATTGAATGTTGGTTTTGAGGTCTATTTTTACTTGACGCTCTGCTAATGCCCGATGGGCTGTTCTTTGGCTAAAGGTTGTGAAAGACTTTAAAAGTTGTTCCCCCCGTTCGATGAGGTGTATGTGACCTCGATCCTGCAAGCGGTCAGCCAGTTTGCCCGCTAATTCTACACCACTTGGGCCACCACCTGCGATCGCGACTCGAATAATTGGCTGGTCAGAAGCTTCTAGAGATCGCAGTTGTTCATCAAGCCGTTCTGCATCAGCTAGTGTGCGAAAGGAGAAAGCATGAGTAGCAGCACCAGGAACCATTTCTAACGAGGCTTCTCTTCCAACTGCCAAAACAAGGCGATCATAGGTCAAAACTTGCCCATCTTGCAATTGCACTTGGGAATTATTCAAATCAATCTGCTCTACTACACCTCGACAAAACTGAATATCAGTACCTAGCAGCAATTTCAAATAAGGAGGTGCAATTTCCCATAACTGGAGTTCTTGAGTAAGTAACTCGTAGAGGAATGGTGTAAATAGAAAGCGATCATTTTGATCTACCAGAGTAATCTGGGGTTTTGGCGATCGCTTCCAAGACAATTTCTCTAAGTGCAAGGCAGTGTATATCCCAGCAAATCCACCACCCAGAATACATATTTGAGCAGGGGTCACAGTCATAAACTTTCATTATCTATAGGAAACTATCCCACTAATAAAAAAGTATGGTAATCTACTTCTCAACAAGGAGGG
>NZ_CAXTNE010000084.1:0-27369 GCF_964245445.1 uncultured Nostoc sp. | reverse complement strand
TCCCAACCCTCCCTTCAACGTCCTGAACTACTCGCGCCAGCAGGTAATTGGGACTGTGCTAAAGCTGCTGTGGAAAATGGGGCAGATGCGATTTACTTCGGTTTGGATCGCTTCAACGCCAGAATGCGGGCACAAAACTTTACTGAGGCAGACTTACCCCAATTAATGACATTCCTCCACCGTCGCGGCGTAAAGGGTTATGTCACTGTCAACACACTAATATTTCCCAAAGAACTAGCAGAAGCACAGCAATATCTCCGCACAATTATTGCCGCAGGTGTGGATGCGGTGATTGTCCAGGATGTCGGAATTTGCCGTCTCATCCGTCACCTGTCGCCCGATTTTCCCATCCATGCTTCCACCCAAATGACCATCACCAGTGCGGCTGGAGTGGAATTTGCCAAGTCCCTCGGCTGTCAATTGGTAGTGTTGGCGCGTGAATGTTCTCTTCAGGAAATCAATAAAATTCAGCAGCAGATTGCCCAACAAGAAACTTCGCTGCCCTTGGAAGTCTTTGTTCACGGCGCTTTGTGCGTGGCGTATTCTGGTCAGTGTTTGACTAGCGAGGCTTTAGGCGGACGTTCAGCCAACCGAGGTGAATGTGCCCAAGCTTGCCGGATGCCCTACGATTTAATCGCTGATGGCGAAGTTGTAAATTTAAAAGAACGCAAATATTTACTCAGTCCTCAAGACCTAGCAGGATTAGATGTTTTGCCAGATTTGGTCAAATCAGGAGTAACTTGTCTCAAGATTGAAGGTCGTTTGAAAGCCCCAGAGTATGTTGCTAATGTTACCCATGTTTATCGGCAAGCTTTGGATGGCGTGATGACGGAATTGGAAAGACCTAACCCCCTAACCCCCTTCCCTACTAGGGAAGAGGGAATAAAAGCTCCCCTTTCCGTTTCGGAGAGGGGTTGGGGGAGAGGTCAATCAGATCAAGAACACTACAACCTAGAAATGGCATTTTCTCGCGGACTCTACACGGGTTGGTTTGGCGGGATTAATAATCAGGAACTGGTTCACGCCCGCTTTGGTAAAAAACGTGGGGTTTATTTAGGTGAAGTCAACCGCATTCACAACGAACAGGTAACAGTCAAACTGGAAGCGCCTGTAAAACCAGGAGATGGAATTGTATTTGACTGCGGTCATCCAGAGGCGAAGGAAGAAGGCGGCCGGGTTTATGCTGTGGTGTCCAAAGGTAAAGAAACCATGCTGACATTTGGGCGAAATGACTTGAACCTGCGCCGAGTGCATATAGGCGATCGCATTTGGAAAACCAGCGATCCAGAATTAGATAAGCAATTGCGGCAGAGTTTTGCAGGTGAGAATCCCCAATTTCAACGTCCGATTGATTTGGAGGTTTATGGAGAAGTTGGTCAGATGTTGATTGCGATCGCTCGCGATCGACTCGGTAATATTGTCCAAGTAGAGTCTGCAATTTCCCTGGTTGAAGCGCACACCAAACCCCTAGATACAAACCGTTTACAAGAACAATTCGGTCGTCTCGGTAACACACCTTTTTGTTTGGGAACGCTAACTAACCACCTCAGTGGTGCTATTATGCTGCCCGTCAGTGAATTGAACCGGATGCGGCGGGAAATCGTAGCACAGTTGGAAGAATTGCGAAGTCAACCCAAACGCTGGCAATTACGTTCTGATGTCTCTTTCCAAGACTTACTTCCCTCCTCATCTCCCTCATCTCCCACCCTGCGGGAAGCTAAAGCTACATCTCCCTCACTCATAGTCTTGGTGCGTAACCTTAAGCAACTCCAAGCCGCCCTCAAAGCCGGTATTGAAACACTGTATTGTGAATTTGAAGACCCCCGCGCCTACCGAGAAGCCGTGCAAATGGTGCGCCAACAAAAGCAAAAAAACAAAGCAGACAATTCTTCACTCCCAACTCCCCACTCCCCAATCCCCACTATCTGGGTTGCATCTCCCCGAATTACCAAACCAGGGGAAAATTGGATTTTGCAGCAAGTCCGTGCCTGTGAGGCAGATGGCTATCTGATACGCAACTATGACCAATTGCAATTCTTTGCTCAAGACCGTTGTATTGGAGATTTTTCGCTCAACGTTGCTAATCCCTTAACAGCAGACTACTTTCAGCAACACTTTGGTTTAGAAAGGCTGACGGCATCCTATGACCTGAATATTACCCAACTGCAAGACCTGCTCACCAGTTGCCCACCCCAGTGGTTTGAAGTGACAATCCATCAACATATGCCGATGTTTCACATGGAGCATTGTGTATTTTGTGCCTTTCTATCAACGGGTACAGACTACACTAACTGTGGACGACCTTGTGAAAAGCAGGAAGTGAAATTGCGCGATCGCGTTGGTAGCGAACACGTCCTCAAAGCAGATGTAGGTTGTCGCAATACTGTATTTAACGGCACTGCTCAAACCGGATCCGAGTACGTACAGCGCCTCATAGAACTGGGATTACGTCAATTTCGCATTGAGTTTGTCAATGAAACCCCAGAACAAGTGAGTAAAACAATACATCGCTATCGTCAATTATTGCAAGGCGAGATTACAGGTTCCCAACTATGGCGCGAGTTGAAGTTGCAAAATCAATTGGGCGTAACTCGTGGCCCTATGGGAGTGTCTACATTGCGATAATAATTATTATTGCAAGCTGCCCTATTCACCACTGCTGGGCAGCTTGTTTAACTATTTCCACAAGCCTCAATACAGTTGGGGATGTCTCATTGTTTCGCCAAATCATTGCAATGGCTACTTTTAGAGTAGGTTCTTGTAAAGTTTTATAAACTACCCCAATCCGTTGCAAATTTTGCAAAGATGCTGGGACGATCGCCACACCCATTTCAGCTGCTACTAGGCTGACAATCGTTTGCATCTGGATAGCTTCTTGGGCAACCTTGGGACTAAAGCCTGCTTGCTGGCAGAGACTAATGATTAAGTCATAAAGTCCTGGTGCTAATATCCTGGGAAATAAAATAAACGGTTCATTGGCAAGGGATGTCAAACATACATTAGATTGACTCGCTAGCAAATGTGCTTCAGGTAGTGCCACCATCAGCGACTCTTGAAAAATTGTTTCGCAATTAAATCTATTTTCTTCAACAGGTGGATGCAATAATCCTACATCCATTCGACCTTCCCGTAACCACTCTAAGGGAGCAACGCGATTTTGTGAGGTGCTGCAACCTGGGACGTATATAGCTTGTTTCGGGATGCGATCGCAACTAAAAAACCAAGTTTTGTTGAGAATATAGAGGTGTAATTGAGAACTAAACCCCGATCTCACTTTTTCGCGTTGCTCCCCCACTCTAACTGCTGATCTGTAGTCAGTTCATGCAACTCGATGCTCACACCAGGAACGCAACTACGAAAGGTTCGTAGAATAGTTGGCAAAATATTATACGCCGCAGAACTGACAAAGCCGACTACCAACTGTCCAACTTCGCCCCGACTGGTTTGCCGCCCGACTTGGATTGCCTGTTGTAATTGCCTCATAATTTGCTGAACTTCACCCAAAAACACTTGCCCCGCTTCTGTTAACTGCACATTTCGTTTCGTGCGGTAAAACAGTTCAAAACCCAATTCTCCCTCTAGCTGCCGAATTTGTTGACTTAGGGGAGGTTGGGCAATGTGTAATCGTTTTGCCGCCCGTCCAAAGTGCAGTTCCTCTGCCAAGGTGACAAAGTAGCGCAAGTGTCGTAGTTCCATCTGTTACCTAAACTCATATCTTTAAAATATTAGTTAAGGTGAAAATATATATTGGACATAATTAAAAATCTTTTTTATTGTGATGATCAGGTGGTCATCAATCGGCAAATCAACACACTGTAATTTCACTACTTATGAATAATCTTTCAATACCTAAAAATTCTTGGGATGCTGCTCTTTATGAGGATAAACACGCCTTTGTCTGGCAGTATGGTGAGGACTTACTAAAATTCCTCAACCCTCAGCCAGGAGAATCCATTTTGGATCTTGGCTGTGGTACGGGACAACTTACAGAAAAAATTGCCCAAGCTGGTGCTGAAGTAAGGGGAGTTGATTTTGCACCTGAGATGATTGAAAAAGCCAGAGAAAACTATCCCCATATCCGCTTTAATGTTGCTGATGCTAGGAACTTTCAAGTAGACAAGCCCTTGGATGCTGTGTTTTCCAACGCTGTACTACATTGGGTGAAAGAAGCAGATAGTGTGATCGCCTCCATCCATCAATCCCTAAAACCCGGAGGTCGTTTTGTGGCAGAATTTGGGGGTAAGGGAAATGTGCAAGCGATCGCCACAGCTTTAGAAAGCGCCTTAAAAGCAATTAATATCCCTACACAAGCCCTAAACCCCTGGTATTTTCCTAGTATTGGTGAGTACGCCACCTTACTAGAACACCAAGGCTTTGATGTTATTCATGCCATGCTTTTTGCTCGTCCAACTCCTTTAGCAGAAGGAGAAGCAGGTATGGCAAACTGGATTCAGATGTTCGCTTGCAGTTTTTTAGCAGGGCTTTCTGGTGAGCAACAAATACAAGTAATTCGCGTCGTTGAGGAATATCTCAAGCCAACACTGTATCAACAAGGAACTTGGATAGCAGACTATCGAAGAATTCGCATCGTTGCCATTAAACTTTAATTAAAATGTGCGAATTTTTACTATTGCCTTAATTACGAATTAGTATCAGCTATGCATATACCTAAATTGTGCGTTCGCCCTACAGCCCTTTGGGCATCCTACGGCAGGCGTTGGCGCAGCCAACACCAGAGATCACTTTCATTATTACTAACCATTAGCCTCACCACTTTACTAGTCCCGCCCTCGCTAGCGCAAACCCCCCCAATCCCATCACCTTCTAATGCCCCTCTGGAACTAGACTTATTAACCAAGCCAAAAGACTATGTAATCACAGCTAACACCATAAATCCAGAACGATTAACCGTTCCTAGTTTATGGTGGGCACAACAAAACTCTGAAAGAAAGCTATTGGATAATTGGATAGCATATCCACCTTCTGGAAAAGAACCTGCAAGAGTAGACTTGATCGTGAATCAGCAAGTTTGGAGCTTACTAGACTATGTACAGCGCTACGATTTCGTAAATCGCTTGGGTAGCACTGCACGGAACTTTGGTTACAACGTCCGGGTATTTAATTATCAAAAAGAACCTTTAGCAACCTACACTTGCAACTTTAGTACAAGTCCAGCTTTATGCAGTATCCAAACAACTGTTAAGAACAAGATAGGGTTAGAGCGTTCTTTGTAGAAAAAAGGGAGTGCGTAGAGACGCGATTAATCGCGTCTGAGTTGGGAAGGGCACAAGGGTAACAGGAGAATCACCTATGCCCAATCCTCAATTAAATTTTAATTTTGGCGAATAAAGACTCGTATTGTTTTATTGCTGATGGGGGTAAGGGAAGCAAAAATTCGCTTTTATCAAAAACTTCGCGTAGGCGTAGCCCGTCGTAGACATCGCTCTGTAAAATGCTCCGCAATGCTTCTTGGATATCGGAAGCGACCAGATTTGTAGAAATTGGCGAATTACTTTTGGTCAACACCGAAATTTGTTTAGCTGTGCTTGGTTGCCAACAAAAGTCAATCCATTGATCTGATAAAGTGCTCTTAGTAGTAATACCTGCGGGACGTACCCACAAGTCTGCCCAGATTGCTGTTCCTGACTGGGGAATAACTGCACCAAGTTGCGGATAACGTCCCAAAACTGGCAGTACATCACTTGACCAACCAACCGCTACCCAAGTGTCTCCCATAATTAGAGGTTCTAAGTAGTTATTGGAACTGTAGAACTTTACCTGTTGGTTTAATGTCTGTAATTCCTTTTCCAAGTCTGGTACTTGGTCAATATTCTCTGTATTATAAGATTTTCCTAGCTTCTTTAAGACCAAACCAATAACTTCTCGTGGTTGATTGAGTAGCGAAACGTGCTGCTGCAATCCATCTCGCCACAAATCACTCCAATCTTTGGGCGTCCATCCCAATTTCTGCAACTTGTCACGGTTATAAACAATCACTGTGCTACCCCACCGATAAGGCGCACCCCACACCTTCCCTTGAATATCCAAGTTACCTTGGTCGTTGCGCGTTACCAGTTGTTTCCATCTTTGATCTAAAGCAGACCACTGCTTTAATTGGTTTCCCTGTACCTCTTGGAGTGGTTGAATCAGTTTTTGCTCAATAGCTGCTTTTAGCCAGTAATCTCCCAATGTCACTAGGTCTGCATCAGCTGTTTTTTGACCTTGCATAAAGGGTATAAAGCGTCTCCATCCCTGCTCATCAGTGGCTTTTGGTTTCTGCTGCCAATTTTGTAATTGTTGAAATAAAGCTTGTATCTGCTCAACTGGAGCAAACTTTAACTGCACCTGTTGTTGCAAACCTTTGTGGAACTGATTAACTACCTGACCAGGTATAGAACCTTTTAATAACTGTACTTTTAGTTGCGTCTGCTTGTTTCCACCACAGCCAAAAAGCAGTTGTGAAAGTGCCAGTGTGCTTGTACCTAGCAAAAACGACCGTCGATCCATTGATTTTGGATTTGAGATTTTTAATTATACCTAATATTAAGCAGAGATTTACCAGAGGCTGACTAACTGAAAAACTGTAGTTAGAAAATTAACGGTATTTTTTCTTGGCAATACCGATAAATTTGACTATTTGAATCAAAATAGCGATTTTTTGAGCAAATAGCTACCTAAAAATGAATTTATCTCCATAATTTTACTCATTAGTACTTGTAGGTAAATTTTACTTATATTTGGAAGTAATGATTTAAATGTTACATTTGCACCAAAAATTATCAATACTTAAATAATCCATAAGTATAGTTAACATTGAGAGTAAATTGAATAACATAAAGAAAATGTACGGATGAGGGTATTAAATGGAGCCATTACAGAAGCAAATCCTGACTTTAAATGAAAAACTGGATGCGCTCTACCAAGTAATTGAGCAGCTTGATGGTAAAGTTGCTCAAGCTTTCTCAGAGTGTTCTTTAGCGAATACACAAGCAAAGCATAATTATCAGGAAAATAGCGCGGCTGGAGGCTACCAGTTCAAAGGACGTAACAATTTAAATCCAGAAATGGAACACAAGGATGTCTTGACAGATGGCATTTATCTAGACATGCATCGTCAAGGTGGAGATAACATAACACCAGAAATTCAAATACAACGACTTACAGCGCAATTAACAGCAGCATATAATCGCATTGCTGCTTTGGAAGAACAATTACTTAGAGAGAGAATTCATTAAATTTAACCTGAGTTCAACGAATTAAAAAAATGGCTAGAGAGAAGGAAGTAAAGCCTTTAAGTTTAACTAATTCTGGGGTTTAAGTTGCATAGCAACTAACAAGCGGAAAGTTTTGTGGCTCTTTCTCTCTTAGCTCAACTTTATCCAAAATTAAGAATTCGGTTTTTTTTATCCAGCAAAAACCCTGTTTTTTTGGCAAATACTTTTTCCACGTTACAGATTATTAGTAAAATCTAAAAAATAAAGCTACTGTCCTACAAAGGTTTCAGCGTCAGTTTGAGCATCGTTAAAGCTGCGCTAGCAAAGCGCCATTTTCCGGCGCTTTGAACTTAACGCTAATTCCCCTTACAAAACTTAATTAAGAATTACGAATTACGAATTATTTTAATGTTGAGCGATGGCTTTGTAAGCATATATTAAGTATCACAAACTAATCCAGCAATTAAATTGATAAAAAACTTAAACACACTCTTGCATATATATACGTAATAGTGTGATATATCTACCTATAAGATTTTAGTGAGTACCTCACTATGAAACAAAAAAATAACCCTAAGACTGGTGTCTTTAGGGTGTTGTATGGTTCAAAAACCAAAATTTTATTATTTATCTGCGTTTTTATCATTAGTGTTTTTGGCATTTTGTTATCAAATTGGTTGATGACAAGCCAGACAGCTTTCGCAAAAATTGACCTTTTGCAACCTGCTCCTACTCAACCGCTAGGCTATTACGACTATTTCGGCAAACTGCTTAGTCCTCAAGAAGCATCACAACTAGTTGCAAATAAGGGACTCAATCCTAATAATCCCATTTCTTATCAACGGGTAGGGGCAGTTAAAATTACTAAGGAATTAATCGCCCAAGGTGAAGATATATTCTTGAACCGTAAGATTGGTGACACATTTGGTTTACAAGGGGCATTTGGTTTTGGACTTGGCATTGCTAAAATTTTGCCAGAATTACAGACAGCAATAGTTAAGTTGCAAGGTCAACCGACAACTAACTTACAAATTATTCTTGAGAAGGATATAGCGTTAGGTAGTCGAACTTTTCCCAAAGGAACTGTCGTCAATACAGGCTTAAAAATGGAAAAGGGAGGAACTTTTCCTATTGGGCTAGGAATCACACCTAATATTGATATTAGCTGTGCTGCGTGCCATGTATCTCTTTCAAATAAAGGTGAACGTCTTTTGGGAGTACCTAATGGCGAAATTGCCACGCCCCTGCTGGTTGCTTTAGCACCAAATTCAGCCGCAGGGTTTTCGCGGTTAAAGTTTAATCCCTTAGATCCACAATACAAAGGTAATGGAAAAATTATTCTGGATAGTAAAGGTAATAAAGTAGAATTACCTGATCCTGAAAAGTTTGAAAAAGCTTTTGACGATGCAGTATTGGATGTGCCTTTTGGTAATTTTGAGAGTTCATCAGATAGTCTCAACAATACTACTCAAATTCCCAGTATGTTCACATTTAAGAATCATCCTTATTTCCTTGATGGACAGTTTGGTGTGGGGCCGTTTGCGGGACTCAGCGCTGTCAGCAACGGTGTTCATTCTTCGGAAATCAATCTGTCGGCAGCTGCTCAACTTAGTGCAAAAACCCTTGGTATTGATCCAGAAGTTTATATTGGTACATTTCTTCAAAATGCTGCTGTTCCTAGCCTCCGTTTACCAGAAGGGCCTCCGGTAAAACCCTCACAGTGGTTGCGGAAGTTTGCACCGAATCCTACACAAGCCCAATTAGAAGACCAAATTCCTGCTCCTGGTACAGGAAATTACCCAAACCTACGTCCCAGTTTATTTACTTACAACGGTTTGGTTTTCAGCCCAAATACTGGAAAGCCTAGTGATATTGCTAGTGGCACTTTCTTATTTGCTGACAACGCTATGTCTGCTTTTCAAAATAGCTTAGTACCACCTGCTAACCAAACTTCGGAAAACTGGCAAGCCTTGAACAGCAATTCTGTTAAGCGTGGCGCAAAAGTATTTGAGAAAGCTAATTGTGCAACTTGCCATATTCCACCATTCTTCACTGACAACAAAATTCATCCAATTGATGAAATTCGTACTAACCCCGCTCGTGCCCAATCTCGCTTGGGGCTGAGTAATTTGTTAGTACCGCCCAAGCTATATACTTTTAACACTCCCGTTCCCATACCTGCTAATGCTGAAGTCCTGGATTTACCAACGCAGGGTATCTCCGATAGTCCCACAACTCTACCCAAAGGTATATTGCCAAAAGGTGGTTACAAAACTACTTCCTTGCGTGGTCTTTATCTAAGCGCACCATATTTGCATGATGGTGCTGCAGCAGTACGAGCAGGAAGCCTGAAAGTTGACTCAAATGCGATCGCGGTTGTTGACAAGACTGGCTTAGGGCTTTCTGGCACTCTCAGTCAAGGTATACCTGCCGATCCAGCTAACAGCTTGCGTGCCTTGGTTGATCGCGATCTTCGTGCCTTAGTTGTGAAAGCTAACAAAGCTAACCCTAGTTTAGTGCGTAGTAACCTTGATGGTACTGGTCATTATTTCTACGTAGATAGACAGTCTGGGTTTAATTCCAACCAGCAAACAGACCTGATTAATTTCTTGCTAGCACTTGATGACAATCCTGGAAGTTTTTAATTTTAGTTACAGCTGATATTCTATGTTAATACCAAGTCGTCTAGTGATATATCATGAACGCGACTTGGTATTACTATAAAAGTAGGATAGCAAGCACATTTTAATGCAATCTAGATCGCAGATGCACTATGAATCTAACAGATAGATATTTTATGGGGCTTCTTCTGGGAAGCTACTGCTTGCTTTCGCTTCGTCCACCAGCCAAGACCAAGAGCAACCAATGAACCACTTACTGTGTAGGGTTCGGGAACAGGACGTGGTACGACACTAAAGCTGCCATAATCTACATCACTTGAAAGCTCTGAATAACCTTCATTGAAACTACTATAGAATACGTTAACGTTTCCATTTCCGTCTTCTCCGCTTCCAGAAACCAGGTAAGAAAAACCGTTCTGGGTTAACAGGGGCGTACTCGCATTCAACAGATTATCATTGATTCCGTATGTACCTGGTGAGAGTAGGCCGATGATTGTCTCGGAAATTCCTTGAATTGTCCTTGTTCCAGTTATTCCTGTGATTGTGTAATTGTTTTTTATAGGATCTAAATCGGTGGTGGTAAGAGTGCCGCTAGCGGAAATCCCTGTACCATTTGCTTCATAACTGGGAAAAGAATATTGAAAATCAAATAGCTGTACAGCTTGTGCCGCAGAAAATGCACCGACACCAGTAATACTGATAACAGCACTAGCGGTAGCAATACCAAGCTTTTTTACTAATTTCATCAGATAATTCTCCTGAAAATAAGAAGGTAAACAAAGTTGCATAGTTCAAATTGCTAGAAAGACACTCTTACGCACAGACACACAAGAGTTGTCAGGAGTTTCTGGCTTCCTGAGAGCAAAAGTTCGTGAAACACGCAGATGCAATTTGAATAACGATTAGATTATTAACTGCTGATTTGGCTAAGTAAAGCTTTGCGTAAGATTGTAACGTTTTTAAAGGTAGAGAGAGAGGTATGAGCAAAGGAAACCTCAGCCTATAACTTTGGTGAGGCGCAGAGTCTTGCCGAATTTAATTCGCTAAGAATTAATGAGATGCTTTACTTAGCCGTTCAAGTTGGACTTCAATGGCTGCCAAAAGCTGGTGTTGCTGCCAATCTTGACTAAGATGAGCGGCTATGCAAGCGGCTCCAGCACCTATACCTTCTTTCACAAAGCCCTGCTCATAAGCTCTGAGTTGGGGATAACGAGAATCAGCAAAGCTCAGATGAGTTGCCAATAGGGGAGGGATTCTTCCACTCTGAGTTAAGTTGGCTTTTCCTAAGTTGAGGGCTAAGTCAACTGTAGCTCCAGTAGGATCTTCTGCCACCCAGCGAGTTGTGCCTACAACTACTTCTTCTGGTTGCCATGATAAGGCGCAAGTTTGAGCGATCGCACTTATCAACGCATAAACCGCCAGCATTTGCGTCCCACCAGCAAGCATTACACCACAACTCCGACTAGCAGCGATCGCCATCCCAGCTACCACCACTTGCATCGGATCACCCACCGCAGCGACGAGTTGCAAGGGGTTAACAGGGGAAGATGAGGAGGACAAAGTAAAATTTTCTCCCCCTGCTCCCTGCTCCCTGCTCCCCCTCATCTTCTCTAGCCCAGCTTGCACTAGTGCCCACTTTTGCGGGTGGTTACAAATAGGGTGGCTACTGTTAACTTTTCCAACAGCATCTATACCCAAAGCAGTTAAGATTGCCAGGGCAGTTGTAGTGCCTCCAACGACGCACTCACCGAGAATCACATACTTATGTTGGTTATTGGCAGCAAGGCGTTCGCCCCAAAGTAGCCCTTGTTTAAACAAGTGGTGTACCGTTGTGATTGCCATAGCAGCACCACTACTTAAACACCGAGCAGCTGTGCCGCCTAAATCAATTACTGGCACAGCCGGAGACTGAGGTAAACCAGCATTAAACAAATGAACTGATATCTTTAGTGACTCAAAGACAGCGCGAGAAATCAGCACAGGTGAAGCCCCAGCCGCTAAGGGTGGTAAGGGATATTGGGCTTTATGTTCTGGACCATAGTACAAAAACTCGGCATCGGCACAAGCAGTATATTTCCGATCCTCTGGAGTGCGACCGGCTGCTGAAATCCCTGGAATTAAACCAGTTTCAGTAAATCCTAAAACACAGGCAAATACGGGTAGACAGCCACGATACCGTCGCAGCCATTCTTCACCCTGTTCTTTTTGCGTATAAATGCGAATTTGGGAATTGGGCATTGGGTATTAGTTAGGACTTATCATTTAACCAAAGACTAATGACTAATGACTAATGACTAATGACTAATAACTATCCCTCATAATCCATGAGGACTTGTACCCAGCGTGGTGGAGGGGGAATGGGGTTACCCAGACGCTCAAAAAGCAACCATGCTGCCAGGTGTACCACAAAAAGGTAGATAAAGTTGTTGAGTACAATTAAAGCGATCGCTCCCACTTGAATTAAAAACACACTGGGACTCGTCAACAAACTCAAGTTAAAAAATACCCACTCTATGAACTCAGTCACCTGGGTAATTACATAAATCCATAGGTCTTCACCTGACAAAACAGACAGCAACCACAGCCGAAAAAAGACCCCCAAAGTACCCAACAGTGTACCCAAGGTGATGGAAGTAATCCAAGGAACACGACGACGATACCACGTTGCTCCTAAAAGCACGCCCATAAATCCGTAGGGCATGACAAACAGCAAACTACGGGCTGGCCCCATCAGTACCGTCAGCAGTAACCCAGAGGTGAGTGCTGCCATCCATGCCGCACGCCTGCCCCAACGCAGATAAACTAAAGCGATCGGTACCGGAAAAAATATCCGCAAAACTGGACCCAAGGGAAAGTAGAAATTAATAAACCAAATCAAGCTAGCGGCACTTGCTAAAAACGCCGTTTCCACCATCCTTAAGGGCGCATCAGCCTTGAGTTGAGGAGGCATTAACTGCTGTTCTTTGTCTAACCAATGATTTTGGGGAGTTGGAGGCTCAGGCAATGGATCTTCCTCTGGCTCATCTGGCAAAGAATCTAAAATACTCATATCTGACAAGTTTTTAAACGATCATTCTTTCTAAGGCTGACAAATCGGGAATACAAATAGTGTCTTGATCCCGTTTAATCAAGCCTTTTTTTTCTAGCCTTGTCAACACTCTTGTCACAGTTTCCCGCGCCAGCCCGCTCAAACTACTCAATTCTCGATGAGGTAAATTGGGGATTTCGGTTCCTGTTTGCCCTTTTTTTCCCTGTCCTTCTGCCAAAAATACCAACGTATCTGCCACCCGTGACTGGCTATCAGATTCCCGCAACCGCAATCGGCGATTTACTTGCCGCAAACGTCGTGCCATTAGTTGCGCCAATCGAACTCCCGCTAAGGGTTCTATCTGAAGTAACTTGACAAAATCCTGAGCAGGCATACTACCAATTACCGTTGGGGCCAAGGTAATCACATCTGTAGATCGAGGCACTTCATCTAGCGCCGCCATTTCACCGAACAATTCCCCTTTACCAAGAATATTCAGCGTTACCTCTTTTCCCTCCAGATTGTAGGTGCGAATTTTTACCCATCCGTCCAAAATAAAATACACAGAACCGCCCCAGTCATTTTCCAGCAGAATTACCTGATTGGCTGGGTGAGTGCGGGTAACAAGATGGATGAGGGCTGATTCTACAGCAGTTTCTGGCAACCCTTGAAAAAAGGGAGCCGACGACATGATCATCCAGGAATTAGCCTGTGCTTGCAAGCTATATCGGTCTTCCATTACGACATCTTTATTCAAGCGGCTATATATACACACAACAAACAAGAGCGCCATTTTCAGCCTAAGCTATCATTGCACAGCTCCCTTTCAAAAAGAAAACTAAACTATGCTACATAAGAAAGCGACAAGAACGTTTTTCTAAATAATCTTTACCTATAAGTTTAAACGGGGTAAAAGTTTTGCAAAAAGTAGTTTAAAGCCTGCAACAGTATTGCTTAGGGGCTAGCTGCACTGCAAACTTGATTAGTCTCACAATATAAGCAAACAACATTAATGATACTAAAGGGAGTAAATTATTGCTCAGGTATTTTAGCGATTTTCAAAAATAGGCAATTAATGATCTGTAAAACTAAGCTTCCACACAAACGCTGACTGAAGATTGCCACGACTGGCAGTAATCCATAACATAATGACAGTCACAAGTCCAAGCAGGGACTTTTGCCACTCAAAACTTCTCTTATGACCGACGTTGCGCGTAGCAAGATCCCATGAAGTACGGTGATTGTAAAGAAATTGTTACATTAGTTGACATATATCTCTAAGTAAGGTGATAAAAGTGACTTCCAGTGCAGACGAAATTCAAAAGCTGATCGCAGACATTGACAACTTACTTGCCAGTGGTGGCAAGCGTATGTCTAGATTTCTGTCTGGTCAGGCGCAAGAGCCTAAAGAAGTTTTAGAACGAATTCGCAACTTCTTGGTGAGGCTAGAAGAAAAAGAAGCATTAGAGAATGGCATCCCAAATGAGTCTTCTAAAGAATCGCGTTCGCCCTTGGCGATGGCAAAGCCATCGCCAATATTAACAAAATTTATTGAGCAAGGTTATAATCAGTATCCACTACCCCGGCCCGAACCCAATCAGGAACAGAGTACTGTTGGGGCAGGACAATTAAAAAGTGAATTTTCGAGCTTGATCCAGCCATTGCGATCGGAATTAGAATTGCTCTTGCAAGAGCGAGCCGCTCTCATACAGGAAATTAGGCAGCTAGAGCAAAGGCGATTGCAAAATTACTCCTTAGCGCAGCAGTTGACAAACCAGGAGCAGATGATTACCGAGTTTTTACAGGTACTCATGAGTCGTCTTGTGCCAACTTTAACGCCACTACTAGCACAGACGCGGGAAAATTCTGCCAGTTCTTCAGGAGCAAATAGTGCAAATTCAGAACCAGGAATCTCTGCAACTCAACCGTTATTACAATCACCAGACCCTGCGGAGCGTTTAACTCACCTCGCCAAGGAATTGGATCAACGTTTATTATCACTAGATGGAACTGTAAATGTAGTATTTGAAGCACTACAGCGTAATATTAATACTTATCACGAGTCCCTGTCGCAAGCATTGGCAAGAATGCATAGTCAGGGGATGCAAGGCGAACAGTTGATGGCCAGCTTTCTCAATAATTTAACCCAGCATTTGCAGCAGCAATCCCCTAGTTCCCAACCATCTCTCCTTGAGGTCAAATCTGATACACCAGCATCATTAACTAACCCCGCCGAGATTTCTGCTGGAGTTGCACCCCAACCCTTAGAGCTTATACAGCCAGAAACATCTTCGCTAACAATTGATCCTAAGCAACAAGATACTAACATTACAGACATTACAGAAGATTTAGATGCAGCGCTGTTGCAGCTTGGTATAGACTCGTCTCAATCTTCCCAGCAGACTGAATTACCGCAAGATATTTCTGCTTTAATTGGTGATGAAGTAGACCAACTTTACGCCAGCTTGTTTGGTACTAGTGATGTTAATAATCCAAGTCTTGAAGTTTCCACAGCCTCAGAATCAACGTTGAACATCGCTGAGGGCGCATCTGTCCCTCCGACTGTGGATTCTGAGGCTGTAACAGCAGATACGACGGATCTGTTCGATCTGGGCAACGTTAACCCAGAAACAACCCAACAGACTCCAGTAGAAACTACAGCATTATCAGATTCACAGGAAGAACTATTTTTTGAAGAAGATACAGATATAGAGCTTGTTAGTTTCTCTACTCCACAAGCAGTTTCCGCAATAGACAACTTGGAGATCGGCAATCAGCCAGCTAGCGCTGATACAATTAATACTCTAACTGAGCTATTGCCTGATACAGGTAATGAGCAGGAACTGCTGGAAGTGTCATTTTCTGAGGATAATGGCACAACTACAGCACCACTTACTTCCGAAGTAGCGGAAATTGCGGAAATTGCGATTGCCAAACCGGAAGTATTAATTAACAATGAGCAGCCAGAACTGTCTTCAGATGACTACATTGCTGCCTCGCCACAAGAAAACTTGCTTTGTGTTGAGTCAAACCAGGCTCCAGCCGCACTTGATATTTCTTTAGATGAAGAACAGTTGCAGCAATTAGATCGGGATTTAGCTAATTTTGATCTACAGCTAAATTCTGAGTCGCAGCCAGCTACCAACTTGGATATTTTCTCAGAACTACTTGATGAAAATCAAGACATAATTCCCATAACTTCTCCTGAGCCGCCAACAGAAAATCTCCAAATAGTAGAAGAAAATACCTCAACTGCTGCTTTCTCTAGTTTGGCAGTTCCCCAGATAGAAACTGAACAAGAAAAGGAAGCCACAACTCCTGTTGAAGAAAGTTCTTTACCTTTAATTTCCAACTCCATCAACAATCCAGAAGTTTCGCTCAATGTTCTAGAATCTGTTTGGTATTTAGGAATTGATTTAGGTACAACAGGAATTTCTGCAACATTATTAAATAACTCTACTTTTGTTGTACATCCTATCTACTGGTCAGCAGAAAATCTGCCGGGAAAAACTTCTTTTCAGCAATCATTTCGTTTACCAACAGAGGTTTATCTGCCTACAGCTTCTGTACCTCACGGAGAAAACGAAAGTATCGAAGTACATGAGCGGACTGTACCTGCGGCTGTTGCCCAAGATAAAGTTCCTGATCGCTCGGCCAACACTCCTGCAACACGGACAACAACAGATGCGACGACAAATAATCTCTACTCGGCGCAGTTGAAGCCTTATTTACAAGTAGCCATTCCCTACAAGAGTGAACGGCAGAAATGGGAACCTGTTTTGCAATTAAATGAATTTTCGGCAGGTCCTTTGATTTGGGTTGTGCGATCGCTCTCTAAGCTACTATTAACTCTCAAATCCGAAAAAACTTCTACCACCCCTAGTTTAATGGCTGCTGCTATGGGGATCAGCGAACAAGATTTCCCCAAAATTATCAATAATATTGCTGGTGTAATTTGCACCTGTCCATCTAGTTGGTCGGAACAATACCGCTTTAACGTGCGGGAAGCTTTACTCACAAGTAAACTCATCCAACATCCGCAGCAAGTCTTTTTTGTCGAAGAAGCGATCGCTAGTTTACTCCCAGAACTCGATGCTGCTAACGGTGAGCAAGTAAAATTAAGCGAACATCAGGGTTCTCATCCGGCAAAAACCAGCGAAGATCCCATTGTTGGCAATACCCTTGTGATTAACATTGGGGCAACTGCCACAGAAATGCTGCTGGTCAATCTCCCAGAAACATTGCAGCAATTGACATACAATGATTTCATGCTCCACAGTTTTGCTTATGCTGGTAAGGGAATTGAACAAGATATAATCTGCCAGCTGCTATTGCCACCGAAATCTCGGCAATCACGCCCACAAACACAAAGTGATGCCTGCGGCGGGCTACGCCTACGCAAAACTACCACCAATAATCCTTGGCAATGGCAACCGTCAATTCCCGGTTTAGACCAAATGCGTTGGCAGAGTTTAGGGTTGGAAGAATTAGAACTACCCAGAGTTGGAGAGCCAGATATCACCGCTCGGATTCGCCTCCAGCAGCGTCTAGAAAGTTCCCTGTTGGGACAGGCGGTATTAGATGCCGCACTAGCTCTAAAGCTGATTTTGCAACACCAAGACTCTTTCACCCTAGAATTGGCCGATCAGCAGTGGATTTTGCCGCGACGAGATTTAGAAAGCCAGGTATTTATCCCTTTTGTGCGTCGCCTGAACCGAGAACTCAACAAGTTGTTGGTAGCTCGTGGCATCCCTACAGAATCCATTAATCAAGCTATTCTAACTGGTGGGGTGGCTTGTATCGGGACGGTGAATCGTTGGCTACGGCAAAAACTCCCCAGCGCTAAGATTATTCAAGATTTATATCTTGGCGAAAACGGCGCTCCTAATTGTAGCCGGGTTGCTCATGGTTTGGCGATGCTGCCTCTGCATCCCCAGATATTAGATATACCCAGGCAACAATACACTGATTATTTCCTATTTACAGAATTGCTGCGGCTGCTACCAGACCGACCCTTATCTTTCGGTGAAGTTATCCAGTTATTTGAGGGTCGTGGAATTAATACTCGCACTTGTCAGCAACGTCTGCTGGCTTTTTTGGAAGGTGAACTGCCTTCGGGTTTGATACCTTCAGTTACAGATTCGGCTTGGCTGACTCAGAGTTCGCAAGAAAATCCTGACTATCAGGCGATCGCTACAGCACCACTTTTTGATAAACAAGGGAGTCTCACATATCGTCCCAATTCCCAACAACTATTGTCTTTGCGTCGCTATCTAGATGCAATCAAGGTTAGTAATCAGCAATCACTGGAGGAAGCATACTTAGTGAATTTCGCTTTAGAGGTTAATCATTGAGATTAGTAAGTAAGTCGGTGCGAATAAATTGAACTATTTTAAGTAATGTAAAAATATTGTAATCGATTTCGTAGTAAGAGCTTCAGTCTTTCTTTTAGGACTAAAGTCCTTACTACAAACCTTTAATTATTTACGCCGTTTTACTTACATCACGAATGAACCTATCCCACTAATAATATATATGCTACAAAGCTTAAGCTTATTGAGAACTGAAAACGAAAAATCAGGGTTTTTAAGCACATTTTACGAAAAGAAGTAGAGACTATTAGAATAGTAGGATAGGTTCATGTGTCATTCTGAGTCAGTCACATCCTGATGAGCTTTCAACTCTCAACACTGTAATGTTTTGCATGTGTATCCATAACACTAGCTGTTTTTAACTTATGGGATGAAATACTGTAATTTTACAAATTCTCACTTTAATTAAAAGATTCTGTAAACTTTAGGTTTTCGGTTTTTATATTGTTTAATTTTTGTGTATGTTAACACTCAGTAGTATTGACAAAATCAATAAAAATCATTTAATAATTATGTTCATGTCTACACTACTGATTCAAAAAGTCCTGTTGTAGATAAGTTTAGTCGTTGTGAATCATCTTTATCTTTATTCAGTTAATTGCTCGCAACAGCCTTTCCACCCGTCAACCTTAAGCGTGAGAAAACGATTAATTGACATTGTTGGAGCGATTATGGGGCTGATAATTACATTTTTCATAGCTATTCCTGTAGCAATTGTTACTTTTATAGATGCTCCAAGCCCAATATTTTATTCCCAAATTCGCTGTGGTTTAAACGGAAAAACTTTTCGCATCTGGAAATTCCGTTCGATGATTGTCGATGCCGATAAACTCAAGCATTTGGTTGAAAACCAAGCCAAAGGCCACATCTTTAAATCTGTTGACGATCCTCGCATTACTCCTGTGGGTAAATTTTTGCGGCGTACTAGTTTAGACGAATTTCCCCAATTTTGGAATGTTCTGGTAGGGGACATGAGTTTAGTTGGTACTCGTCCACCCACTCCTGATGAAGTCAGCAATTACGATCCACACCACTGGGATAGATTGCGAGTCAAACCAGGTATTACTGGAGAATGGCAGGCTAATGGACGTTCTAGCATTACAGACTTTGAAACCATTGTCAAGATGGATATAGACTATCAACGTAAGTGGTCTGTAACTTATGACCTGAGTCTGATTATTAAAACTATTTGGGTAGTCTTGAAAAAGACTGGGGCTTATTGAATTGGGGCATTAATTATTTCTCTCTCATCTCCCACCCTGCGGGAAGCTAAAGCTACATCTACCACTTTCTTGTTCTGACTTCTGACTTTTTAATTCTTCAACCCTTAACCCCGCTACCAGTTTCTGTGGGTACAATGTAACGTTGCAAAAACAAAAATAGTAATAATACTGGGGCGATCGCAATTACTGAACCAGCAGCTACTAACCGCCAGTCAAGGGAAAATGTACCTGCCAGCTTTGCAACTCCCAAGGGAAGAGTGTATAAATTTTCATCTTGGATGACAATTAAAGGCCACAAAAAGTCACTCCAAGCACCAATGAATACAAAAATAGCTAAAGTTACCAATGCTGGGCGAACTGCTGGTAACATCACATGCCACCACAAACCTAACTCCGAACTTCCATCCATTCGCGCGGCTTCTTCTATCTCTTTGGGTACGCTCATAAAAGCTTGACGCAACAGAAAAATGCCAAAGGCAGAAGCTAAACTCGGAAAAATCATCCCTAAATAACTATTTCTCAAACCCAACTGGACTGTCAAAATATAAAGGGGAATCATCACGATTTGGAAGGGAATCATAATCGTAGAGACGATCGCTACAAAAATCCAGTCTCGCCCGACAAATGATAATCTTGCCAACGGATAGGCAGCTAAAGCGCAAAACAGCAGATTTAAGCCCACAGTCAGCACTGACACCAAAGTACTGTTATACAGGTATTGTCCAAAAGGTAAAGAGTTCCAGACACTGAAGAAGTTATCTAGCGTAGGTGACGCAGGCAATAACTGTGGTGGCGACTGCAAAATATTTTCTGTAGGCGATTTCAATGCTGTACTAACTAGCCACAGTAAAGGAAAGAGCATCACCAGTGCGATCGCTCCCAATAGCGCATACATTAGCAGAATTTGCGATCGTGATTTTTTCCAGTTCAGCATTTGATTAATATAGAAAATTAGGACTTCCGCACTGTACAAAATAACTATCTTGTGCATTAACGTAAATACGTTGTTTCAGGCTTTTGTCAATCACCGTTGATTGGGTGCGATCGCCAAAATCTCATTGAAAAACCTAGCTATAAGCCGATGAATTCTATACCTGTTATTTTAGCTTTTCTGTCAATACGTAAGTCCTAAAAATTATCTTTTTTGAAAATTAAATAATGATATGCTCAAATTAAAAAGTATTAACTGTTAAAGTTTCAGCAGGGTGACATACTGAATTGAGTCAGACATAGCTTTACTTGAGAATTTGATTAACTTTATCCTAACCTATCATTATAAATCTGGTTAAAACAATTAACCTAATTCTGTTCTGGAATTTATTCACATATAAATATAATTAAGTATCTTCACTTGTTAAACTTCCTAATCCTTCCAAAAAATCACAGAAATCGTTGTTTATTTTTGCATCGCGTTCTTTTACATTACTCCATGTTTGACTATTGTGAATGATATCTTGTGCTTCAAGAAGACAAATACCCAAAGCATTTTTTAAAATTACAATTGATTCGGCTTTTGAATAATTACTCAATCTTAAAAAATTAAGAGCAGATTCTTTCTCTGCGGGTTCAGTCAACATCTTGTTCAGTTTTTCAGTTAGTTCATTATCTTTATTCATAGTTTGTCCAAATGTATAAAATGTATTATGTTACCCAAATTAAGTATTTATCAGATTCTTGAGCCCATTAGTCTCATAAAAACCATATACAGCAGTTATACAATTATCCGGTAAAACAATATTTCTGACTTATTTAAAAAGTCGGGTATCTTGGTATTTCAATTTTTATAAATTAGATTTAATTGGTATCAGTTTTTTGTTGAGCTTGGAGGCTAGTTACGATAATCTCGTCAATGATTGCTTCCTGTTGAGTGGTAAATGAGGTTGGATTAGTCATAAAACATTTTATAAGATGTCTTAGTTATCGTGAATCCTTCGACCTTTTCGAGTCAATCCGGTTTCCGTACAAATAGCTTGTAGTGGTTTATCCCAAGGCTCAATAAATATTTCGGACAAATAGGCAAACTCAAAGACAATTCCGATAGTCGGCTTTGTCTGCCACTGCGGTAAACTGAGCAAGCGATCGTAATATCCACCACCATAGCCCAGGCGATATCCTTGATAGTCGCAAGCTACACTGGGGACAAGAATCAAATCTACTTCAGCCGCATCTAAGATTGGAGCGTCGGGGTGTGGTTCAGTAATGCCATAAGCGCCGCTTTGGATAGAATCACTCGGTGTCCAAATATGCCAAGATAGGGATTTTTTATCAATGCAGCGAGGAAATCCCCAACGGTATTTGGTGTTTGCAAATAGTGGACTGAGATCAGGTTCTTGGCGAAAGCTAAAATAAGCGAGTATTGTTTTTGCTTGGGTAAACAAAATAGAGTTTTGTAAATGAGAGCATAAGCGATCGCTTTTTTCTCTCCACTCTCGAACGGACATTGATTGACGTGTTTTAAGTAGAGTGCGCCGTAGTTCTGCCTTATTTAGTTGATGATTAACTTTGTCCACATTCAGAAACTTACTTTTTAAACAGCATTGTGCGTTTTAATTGTAAGTTAGGTATCCAAGAACAGGAGGATGTTTGCTTGGCTAAGGTTCATTTACGTAACATAACCCTCGATAATTTCCATGAATGTATCAGCCTGGAAGTAGAAGAATCTCAAAAGGGGCTTGTGGCATCGAACGTACAATCATTAGCTCAAGCAAAGGTGAACCCGAATCTTTTTCCTTTAGCTATCTATGATGCTGCTGTAGTGGGTTATGAGCAAGCTCAATTGCCGATGATTGGCTTCACAATGTACGAAATAGTATCAGGCGTTGGATTCATTCTTCGCCTAATGATCGACTGCAAGTATCAGCGAAAGGGGTACGGACGAGCAACAATGCTGGAGGTGATCAGGCGTCTCAAACTGTACCCAGAAGTTGAGTTAATCGCAACGAGCTATCAGCGAGGTAACGAAACAGCATCAAAACTTTACCGCAGCCTTGGATTTATAGATTGGGACATTGAATGGGCTTTGGATCACGAATCTGAGGTTTTCCTAAAATTAGACTTTTGAAGAAAATATTATTCACGCACCCGTTTGATTTTTAACGGAGAGTACAAAAAGCATCACTAATTTTTGCTCAAAAAAGTAGGGTGAGAATTGCCCACCCTACATTAGTAATGATTATACAGCGTGTTGACGATACCACTCAATGGTATTTTTTAGCCCTTGTTCAAAGCCCACCTGAGCCGTGAAATTAAAGGCTTGCTTTGCCCGTTCAGTATCTAAACAACGGCGGGGTTGACCATTAGGCTTGTCAGTTTGCCAAACAATTTCACCCTTAAACTCCATCAATTCGCAGATTAGAGTTACTAAATCAAGGATGGAGATTTCATAACCTGTTCCCAAGTTAACTGGTTCCGATTCGTTATAGAATTGAGTTCCCATAACAATCCCCCGCGCTGCATCTTCTGAATACAGAAACTCACGGGTGGGACTGCCATCACCCCAAACTGGGAGTTGCTTTTCTGCCTTAATTTGGGCTTCGTGAACTTTGCGAACTAATGCTGGAATAACGTGAGAACTTCCTGTGTCAAAGTTATCTTCTGGGCCATATAAATTCACTGGCAGTAGATAAATCCCATTAAAACCGTACTGCTGGCGGTAAGATTGCAATTGGACTAAAAGCGCTTTTTTAGCAATTCCGTAGGGGGCGTTGGTTTCCTCTGGGTAGCCATTCCAAAGATCATCTTCTTTGAATGGCACCGGAGTAAATTTAGGATAGGCGCAGATTGTGCCAACACAAACAAACTTTTCTACTCCAGCTTGATAGGCAGCGTGAATTAGCTGCGTTCCCATGATCAAGTTATCGTAGAACAACTGTGCGGGTTTTTCACGGTTTAGACCGATACCCCCAACATGAGCTGCTAGGTGGATAATTACGTCTTGCTGGTCAACTGCGCGTTGGCTATTTTCCCAAACACGCAAATCACAATCGCGTGATCGCGTTACTGTAATCTTCTCACGTTCAGCCCCTGCTTTACACAGTTGCTCTATCACCTGACGACCTAGAAACCCCGACCCACCAGTGACAAGAATGCGTTTATTTTTTAATTCTAAGTCGGTCATATTTTTATCCTCTGTGGTGCGAATCAGAAGTGCAAAGCGCCCAGTTGTTGACGAATAGTCGCAATATCTAATGGAAATTGCGAACCATTTCCATTGGGTGAAGTGTGACCCAATGCTTGTAAATCTGCTTCTACCATTAAGGAAACTAGTTCTTCAAAGGTTACTGATGGTGTCCAGCCCAACTTCTGCCGTGCTTTGGTAGAATCGCCAATCAACAACTCTACCTCAGATGGACGAAGGTAACGTTCATCAAACTCTACATAATCTTCCCAATTGAGATTTACGTAACTAAATGCCAGTTCCAAAAACTCGCGCACCGAGTGGGTTTCACCTGTCGCAATTACGTAATCGTCTGGCTGGTCTTTCTGCAACATCAACCACATTGCTTTAACGTAATCCTTCGCATAGCCCCAATCTCGCTTTGCGTCTAGATTACCCATGTAAATTTTTTTCTGCTTACCAGCAACGATACCAGCCACTGCTCTAGTAATTTTGCGGGTTACAAAGGTTTCACCCCGCCGTGGTGACTCGTGGTTAAAGAGTATGCCATTACAAGCAAACAAATCATAAGACTCACGATAATTTACAGTTTGCCAGTGGGCGTAAACTTTCGCACAGGCATAGGGACTGCGGGGATAAAAGGGCGTTGTCTCAGTTTGAGGTATTGCTTGTACTAAACCGTACATTTCTGAAGAACCCGCCTGGTAAAAGCGCACCTGAATTCCGGTACGGTGTTGATAGTCCCGAATTGCTTCTAACAGACGCAACGTTCCCATTCCGACAGCATCCACCGTGTATTCTGGTGAATCAAAGCTTACTCTGACATGGGATTGAGCGCCCAGGTTATAAATCTCTACTGGTTGGACTTCTTCTAAAATACGTCGCAGCGTCGTACCATCTGTCAAGTCACCATAGTGAAGAAACAACCGCACTCCCTCTTTATGGGGGTCTTCGTAAATGTGATCGATGCGGTCTGTGTTAAAGGTAGAAGTTCGGCGAATAATGCCATGAACCTCATAACCTTGTTCTAACAAAAATTCACTTAGATATGAACCATCTTGACCAGTAATACCAGTAATCAACGCTCGTTTCTGTTGCGTCATGCTTAATTATCCCTTATGTCTTTGATTAAAAAGTTACAGCCAATCTGATACAACCTAGCAACTAATTGCTCAATTGCCTAATGGTAAACCTACGAGTTCTTTGTTGTTAAGAGACTTCATCCGTAAATAAATATACTTAATAAAAATTAATTTAACACGGAAGTTAAACTAGATATACCAAGATTGTTTAATTATGTATATTTCTCTTACTAGATAAATCAAGATTATTTTTGTATACGTTCTTTTTTTTCAAAACTTCATAATGTAATAGGTTTTGTGAAGACTGAATAAAATAAATATTTTAAATTAGACTTTTGCCAAAAATCAGAATAAGAGCAAAGCAAACCACAGATACACACTCTAAGAAGTCTAAGTTAAGTAGAAACGCATAAATTATAGATAACTATATAAATAAAGAAGAACAATCGTTTAATCTTAGGGGAAAAATTGGTATTTAGGGGCATTAACTGCCCCACAGAATCGACCCTAAGTAGTTACTCAGTATGCCCCGTTATTTTTGGGCAGAATGACCACATCAACAGTTTTCAAGATGATCCATAAATCAAGCCAGAAATTCCTAAACCTAGCATAATGCAGGTCTATTTGGACTCGCCGAGGGTAGGGAATATCATTACGCCCAGACACCTGCCACAAACCAGTAATTCCTGGACGGATCGTTAAAATCTCATCAATGTAAGAACCGTATTTTGGCAGTTCTTCTGCCACTAAGGGTCGGGGGCCGACTACACTCATATCCCCTTTTAAAACGTTCCAGAACTGGGGAAATTCGTCTAAGCTAGTAATTCGCAAAAATCGACCAATTTTGGTAATCCGGGGGTCTTGTTTCAGCTTAAAACTGCTTTCAAATTCTTGTCGCAATTCGGGCGATGTTTCCATCATTTGCATGAGGATTTCGTCCGCATTGCTTACCATTGTTCGGAATTTAATACAATTAAACGTTTTGTAATTTTTCCCTACCCGTTCCTGGACGTAAAAAATTGGGCCTTCTGAGCTGAAAGCAATCAGCAAGGCCAAAATTAAGTAGACGGGGAAGAACAAAATTAACACCGACAGCGAAAACACTATATCGAACAGTCGTTTGGCAAACTCTCCGTTTAAACCCTGAAAAGATAAACCTTTGGGTTTAACTTTTGGTGTCTTCGTTTTTTGACCGCGTTTTAAGAAACGCGTAGACGTTCTGGTGTCTTGCCTTACGCCTCGCTTGCCGGAGAGGAGTGAGCTCTGGGCAGTCATCATACTCCTTAATAATCCACACCACACATAGTCCCAATATTAAAGCCAAAATGAGGTTCTTCTGGGGAAAATTGCCAAAAGCCTAAAAAAATAAGACGTTATTCAAGACCATCATTACAAAAATGGCCTTTTTTCGTTGCATTTGTTTACAAAATCTAAATAACGATCAGCAAAAATTTGCGGTGAGAACTGCGCGGCGTGCGATCGCATATACTCGGAATTGAACGAACCTTCATACACTTCAAACTTTTCTACTGCCTCCACTAAAGCCGCCTCTGTTTGCGTCCTGAAGAATATACCTGTCCCTGTATCCACTCCAGAGCGAATATCTCGCACTGTTTCTAGAGCGCCCCCTGCACCGTAGGCAATCACTGGCGTGCCACAGGCTTGTGCTTCCACTAGGGCGATACCAAAATCTTCACAAGCTGCATATACAAACGCCTTAGCCCTAGACATATATTTTTTTACCACATTATCGGGTTGCCATCCTAGTATTTGGATATTAGAGTTTGCCATCTCGCGAATCTTATTCATTTCATCTCCTGTACCAATGACTACTAATGGTCGTTTTAGTTGATTAAAAGCCTTGACAATCAACGATATTTGCTTGTAACTCACTAACCGAGAAACTGTCAGGTAAAAGTCCTCTTTCTCAGACAAAAACGGAAATTCCGCAATATTCACTGGTGGGTAAATGACTGTTGCTTCTCGTCGATAGCAACGCCAAATCCGCCGAGCTGTATGTTGCGAGTTAGCAATGAAGTAATCAACGCGATTGGCACTCAATACATCCCACTGGCGCAAACGATGTAATAAATATCGTGTCACCCATCCAGCGAAACCACTACCCAGTTTGCTGTGGCGCAGATAATCATAAGTCAAGTCCCAGGCATAGCGCATAGGGCTGTGACAGTAGCAAATATGCATCTGTTCGGGAGTGGTAAGAATTCCTTTGGCAACAGCGTGGGATGAAGACAGAATTACATCATAATGCCGTAAATCAAGTTGTTCAATTGCCAAAGGCCACAAAGGCAAGTATTTTTGTATACCGTTGCGGGCAGATGGAAAGTTCTGAAGAAACGTCTTGCCAATTTGACGCTTATATAAATAACTTTCAGGATTACTGGATTCAAAATCTATGAGAGCATACAAATCAGCATCAATATGATTCAAAATTTCTCGTACAACGAGTTCTGAACCACCGGTGGCTTTGGGTGTCAGCCACTCATGAACCAGAGCATATTTCAAGGGCACAGCTAACTTGAATAAATAGAAATTACAAAGGCCAACTTGATGACGTTAACTGAAAAGTCTCCCCTTGTCATTAATTAACGGGAAGCGCCCCAGATTAGCACATAAGACGCAATTTTACCTTAGAGGTTCCAGATGGATGCTGCAACCTGATAATCTCAGATTGGGGAATGGGGAATGGGGAAT
>NZ_CAXTNE010000083.1:9732-28389 GCF_964245445.1 uncultured Nostoc sp. | reverse complement strand
CCCCTGCTCCCTGCTTCCCCTGCTCCCTGCTCCCCTGCTTTTTCATACCCTCATCTCCCCATCTCCCTTTGGAGTAGGAACTACGTCGGGTAAAGGGCGTTTGAGTAAGTAAAGCCAAGCTAATCCAACTAATCCAAATAAAATTCCTAGACTACTGACTACTTGTGCCATCCGTAACGGCCCTAGCATCAGGCTATCAGTGCGAAAACCTTCAATCCACAAGCGTCCTAAGCTGTAGGCTGGCCAGTAAACTAGAAACAGTGTGCCTACCTTCAAACGTGGCTTACCAGACAAAGACCGGAAAAACAAAGTTATTAATAGCGCAAACACCGCTAAATCCCACAGAGATTCGTAGAGGAAGGTGGGATGGAAGTAATCGAAGCTAGCATACTCTAGAGGACGATGATCTGGTGGAATATACAGCTTCCAGGGTAAATTTGTAGGATCGCCAAAAGCTTCAGAATTAAAGAAATTGCCCCAACGTCCGATCGCTTGCCCTAAAATCAGCGAAGGCGCTACTAAATCTGCCAGTTGCCAAAAAGAAACCTGCTTGATTTTGGCAAAGATTAACGCAGCCAAAACGCCACCAAGAATTGCTCCATGAATGGCAATACCTCCTTCCCAGATAGCAAAGATTTTTCCTGGAGTCGGGGCATATTTTGACCACTCAAAAAAAACGTAATATAGCCGTGCGCCAGGAATCGCTCCAATCAATAACCAAAAGAATAAATCGCCTAACAACTCAGGATTAACATTACGACGCTTTGCCAATTCCTGGGAAAGGATAACGCCAATTAACACTGCTGTGGCAATCAATAAGCCATACCAACGGATACTGAGTGGCCCTAATTTCACCAGAATCGGTCCTGGAGAAGTAAATTGAAACGCCAAGGGCAAGGTGGAAAAATCCAGTGCCATGAAAAATTACCTAGAATAGTTCGTTAACTACCCGCGCACTTTCCTAAGTACTGGGTATTTTTAGTATCGAATGCTGGAACTGTACTTAAGTACTCCACAATTTCGTGGGGACACAAATAGAAATCTAGCATCCATATTTAGGAGTTTATAGCGGTTTTGTTCAACCTCACCCCCAACCCCTGTCCTTGCTAAGGAGAGGGAAGCGTTTGCTTTACTCAAATGCGGGGTGAAGTTCCGGCTATTTGTACCGCTATAGTTCCTAACGCCTAGTTGAGCATAACTTGTACCAGCAAAACAATTGAGTAAAGCATCCTTACTCAGAGCGCAAGATGGTAAATTTGAGTAGGTTACACAAAAGAGCTTCGATATAATCACCTAAACAACTTTGATATATCTAAAATTGTGATTGCTATTTATCCTGGTAGCTTCGACCCCATTACCTTGGGACACCTTGACCTCATTGGGCGCGGTAGTCGGCTGTTTGAGCGGGTAATTGTCGCTGTACTGCGGAACCCCAACAAAATGCCACTTTTTAGCGTCCAGCAACGGCTAGATCAGATCAGTCTTTCTACACAACATCTACCTAATATAGAAGTAGACAGCTTTGATGGACTTACCGTCAACTATGCTCAAATGCGACAAGCACAAGTTTTGCTGCGGGGTTTACGGGCTGTGTCAGATTTTGAAGTGGAACTGCAAATGGCTCACACCAATAAAACTCTTTCTACCCAAATAGAAACAGTTTTTCTCGCAACCTCAAATGAGTATAGTTTTTTAAGTAGTAGTGTGGTAAAAGAGATTGCAAGGTTTGGTGGCTCTATCGATCATCTCGTTCCCCCACACATTGCCCTAGATATATACCAATGCTACAATCAGAACTCTCCAATGTTGAACCCAATCTCAACGGAAGCAATCCCCCCCCTCAAGAGTATCTCGGCGGAGAGGGAAGCATAGATATTCAGCAGGAACTCAACCGTCTAGAGGAAATGGTTCTCTCTAGTCTCAGGATTCCTTTAATGGGACGCACTCTCATAGATGAAGAAAAGCTGCTAGATCAGCTTGATTACATCCGGCTTGCCTTACCATCGCTTTTTCAAGAAGCAGCAACTATCCTCAACCAAAAGGACGAAATTCTGCTGGAAGCGGAAGAGTATGGACAGCAGGTTGTTGAGGCCGCGCAAGCAAAAAGAGCGCAAATTTTAGCTGAAAGCGATATTATTCAACAGGCAGAACAAGAAGCTGAACAACTGCGGCGACAAGTGCAACAAGAGTGTGAGGCAATAATGCAAGAAACTCTCTCGGAAATTGAGCGTAAACGGTATGCTTGTCAACAAGAGTTAGAACAAATGAGGCAAACTGCGATCGCTCAGGCTCAAGAAATTGAAGATGGTGCTGATGCTTATGCTGATGGCATCCTGGAAAATATTGAGCAGGATCTCAAGCAGATGTTGCGAATTATCACCAACGGGCGGCAACAATTGCAAATTGATAACCTTACCCAGCGCAATTCACCTCCAGGTAATAAAAAATAGAGGTTATAACGAGAGATGAGAAAAAATTATAGGTTGGGTTTCGCTATTGCTTAACCCAACAATTTTCATCCGGTAAGACTTTTATTCATCCTTTAAACTTAATCTATTTAGTAATAGGTTTAAAATTTTAGCTTTTAATTAAGCAGGATTTTTTATAATGCTTACTTTCGCTCAAGTGAATTTTGGATTAAATCTAGCTGGTTTAATTGGAATTATTTATATACTTTTGGCAATTGTTTACTTTATTTTAACAGTAGCTTGGCTAGCCCAACGTGGAACTAGGCTTACAGGTTGGGCTTTAGCCCTTTACATTATTCAAGTGGTATTTACACCAATAATAATGTTATTATGCGGAATAATTTTATTTTTTCAAGGTTGGCGTTTAGATCCAATTCTTCAATTTGAGCAATTTTTATTGCTACTATTAATTGTTTATTTTACTATCAAAGATATTGTAATTAATGCAGTTTACAGAGATAGATAATTTTAGCATTGAGAGAATATGATGAAGAAAATTTGTGTTTAAAACTCATAAAAATGGGTACTGGTACTAGAAAAATTACTTAATCCCCAGTCCCCAGTATCCTTCAGTGCGATCGCGATTGGTTAATTCGCTTTTGCAATTCGGCTTCAATTTCTTCATCTGTGCTGCAAAACCCTTTCTGCATAAGGATAACAGGTTTAAAAAAGCATGGATTTAATATTAGGAACCATAAAGGGAGCGATAGAGCCTATTTATACCTCTTAGCTTTTGATTTCCTGTCAGCAGATAATTACGATTACAAAGTATATGTAAAATCCTCTACCAGCATACCGGGAACTAAACTACCTCCTAGTTGACGACTTTCATAAGTTCCTACTTCGGGAATAAACTCCTGAAAATTGGTCAAATCTACTAACTTATCTCCCCAAAAGCGATAGAGACTTTCGTCAAAACGTAAGTTTTCAATGGGGGCGATAATTTCTCCATTTTCTACCCAAAAACAAGCATAACGGGTCATACCTGTGATTCTACCAGTGTGGCGATCGCTCCAATTCAAGTAATGTAAATTAGATACATATAATCCAGTATCTAAACTCGGAAGAATCTGCTCAAATCCTAAATTTCCAGTAGTCACTTCTGGCGCACGTAAAGTCTCTGAACCATTAGCACCGTTGGCAATTTTTTGATATTCCTTAGCAGTCCGAGAATTCACTAAAGTATTTACCAAATATCCTTTTTCTATTACTGGTAACTCCGGTGCTGCTATTTCTCCTAATTCATTAAATCGCGGCACTAATCCTCTCTGAAAGTTTTCTTTCAAACTCAATATTGGGGAAAGTTGTTTTTCTTGACGCGATAAAGCAGCTAAAGCACTGTTTCCTTGTTGAATATCAGCTTCGCTGACTGCTCCCCAAGAAAGCATTGCTAATAAATCTCCAACAGCAGCAGGTGCAAAATAAGTTTTATATTGTCCCCGTGGTAATTCTTTAGCTAGGCGAGCAAGCAATTCAAGTTGCTTTTTAGCTTCGCTAATTTTGGCTATGTAAGCAGATATATCCCAATTACTTCCTGCAAATGTCCCCTTAACTGCTTGTCCAGAGGTGGAAAATAGAGAATAATCTAAAGTAAAAGAATCAGTAGCAAACCAGTGTTTTTGCCCGTTGGAATCACCATAAGCTTTAATTACTATTCCTCCAGCATATATACCAGTAAAATCTAATTCAGCAACTAGTTCTAACACAGTTGGTACTACTGCTTCCGCCGCCAATAAATTCCCGGAATGTATTTCCCTACTAGTATTATTTCCTGATGGCAAAACTAGATACGGATCGATGGGTAGTAGAATAAGTTCGTCACGTAGTTCCTGTAAAGCAGTATATGCTAACTGCCAATCTACATCCCAATTTCCAGTAAAGGGGAATTGCCGAATACTGCTGCGCTGGTCTGCCATCAAAGTCAGTTCGATCCAACCATCAGCAACACAACCAGTTTGTCGCACTTTGGCATGATTAAAACGAGTAAATTGACTTCTTTCACTGCTGAGTTTCACAGTGAATTGTTCACTTTTAGATTTTTTAATCAGCAGAGTTTCAATCAGTTGATTAAAGCTGACTTCTAACGCAGATAATTCCTCAATTTTCATAGATATATATTAAATATTAATAGGGAGTGGGGAGTGGGGAGTAGGGACGCAGAGAATGAAAATGTCTCTATGTCCCCGTGTCGTCTTCAACGAAGAGGCAGGGGGAAGGCGGCTATTAGCTGGGAAAATGAAGAAGAGGAATTGGGACAAGGAGCAGGGGACAGGGGAGAAAGTTTCCCCTTTTCCCCCTGCTCCCTGCTCCCTTGCCTCTTTTCACGTTCCTCCACCAAAAACTTCGACATTCGCAAATACACAAACAGGTGAACCATGTCCTACCCAAATAGCCTGATTTGGTTCTCCTTTACCACAATAAGGAGTACCATACATTTGCCAGTTGTCAGCATTTCCTACTTGGATTAAGCTGTGCCAAAATTCTGGTGTTGTGGCGCGATAGTTAGGATTACGGAGGGTTTTAGTGAGTTTACCATTTTCAATTAATTTAGCGTACTCGCAACCAAATTGGAATTTGTAGCGGCGATCGTCAATTGACCAAGAACGGTTAGATTCCATGTAAACGCCGTGTTCTATGCCGCCAATAATGCCTTCAAAGCTAGCGTTTAGAGGCTCTAAATTTAAGTTTGCCATGCGATCAATCGCTGGTCGATTCCATGAGGAAGCACGGGCACAGGCAACTCCTGCTACACCTGCTCTGGCTTGACTCTCTAGACTGCCTAAACCCCTTTGCAGTACTCCTTCTTTAACCAAATATTCCTTTGTTGCTACAGCACCCGTATCATCAAAGCCATAGCTAGAAAATTCACCAGGCACAGTGGGATCAAAGGTAATGTTCATCAATGGCGAACCATATACTAGGTTGCCAAAATCACTTTTATTAACGAAGCTGCCCCCAGCATAGTTACGCTCATCTCCCAAAATCCGGTCAATTTCTAGGGGATGCCCGACACTTTCATGGATTTGCAGCATCATTTGGTCTGGGGCTAAAACTAAATTAGTACGAGTGGTTGGGCATTCCTCTGCTGTCAATAGTTCTACTGCTTGTTCGCCAATTTTCCGCACCCGATGCCATAAGTTTTCTTGTTTTAAAAGTTCTAGTCCGCCTTGGTAACAGTTTGCCTGAGAACCATTGTTACTGCGCTGCTGTACAACCGTACCATCTTGGGCAGTAGCTCCATAATGAGTGCCTATGGATAGAATTTTTTGATAGACTTCTGAGCCGTTGCTGCTAATAAACCAAGACTCCCTCTCAATGGTGCTAGCACTGGCTATGGTTTGCACAATCTTGTCGTCAACTTTCAGCGTTTGGCAAATACGAACCAGTAAATCGTTGATTTCTCCTGGACTTAAAGCATCCAATGGCTCAAGGTATGGAGATTTATATTCACCAACGACTTTAGGGCGCTCACTTTCACGGAAGGGATGTATCCACCATTCACTGGCGGCTAGTGCCTGTTTATAGGCTGTTTCGGCAGCATTTTGTAGGGAAGACAGTTCCAGAGAGTTAGTTGCTGCATAACCCAGACAGCCATTTACCAAAACTTCCAGCATGGCTCCTACAGTGAAGGATTTGCCGTTTAGTTGGGGTAAGCCATCACGGACTGAACGGGTTGTAGAAGTCTCCTTTACGGCTCTAATACCAATCCAATCAGCAGGAATGTCGAAACTAGCGATCGCTTTTTTTAGAGTAATCCACATAAGAATTTAAAATTTAATTCCGGTGCCAGCGTGTACCATCACGGCTATCAATTAGCGTAATACCTTCTGCTTGGAGTTCGTCACGAATGCGATCGCTTTCGGCAAAATTCTTGGCTTTACGTGCTTCTTGCCTTTGCTGAATTTTCGCTTCAATTTCTGCATCGCTTAAACCATTACTCTTATCAGGTTCTGCTTCTATCTCGGCTTCTAAACCTAAAACTCCAGCCAATGTGACAAGAGTTTGCCATTGACGCTGTAATTCATCAGGGGAAGTTTCGGTTTTCCCTTCATGCACAATAATGTTTCCTTCACGGCGCAGTTCTTTGGCTAATTCAAACAGCACTGTTAACCCACCAGGAAAATTAAAGTCGTTATTTACAACTTCTTGAAAGCGTTCAATAGTTTCAGGGAGTAGTGAGGCAGTTCCTATTCCCCACTCCCCACTCCCCACTCCCCAACCTAGTTGTTTACCGTATTGGTAGCCAAAAAGTAAACCTTCCTTAATGGTGTGCCAACCGTTGGTTGCTGCGGCGATCGCTTCGTCTGTAAAATCTATGGGTGTGCGATATTGAGCGGTCAGGACGAACAACCGCACTGCCATCGGCTCAACTCCTCGATCCAGTAATTCTCGAATAGTGATAAAGTTGCCCAAAGATTTGGACATTTTTTCACCATCTACCTTCACCATGCCGTTATGTAACCAATAACGCGCCAGGGGTTTTCCTGTTACAGCCTCAGATTGGGCAATTTCGTTTTCGTGGTGGGGAAAAATTAAGTCAGCACCACCAGCATGAATATCTATGGTATCACCCAGGCGATCGCGCACCATTGCCGAGCATTCAATGTGCCACCCTGGACGGCCTGCGCCCCACGGTGACTCCCAAGCTGGTTCTCCTGGTTTTGCTGCCTTCCATAAAGCAAAATCAAAGGGGTCTTTCTTTTTCTGATATTCTGGATCTTCTACATTGACGCGTAGGCGTAGCCCGCCGTAGGCATCGCTTTTCCCGGCTTGCATATCTTCTAACTTGCGTCCAGAAAGCTTGCCATATTCGGCAAACTGCCGCACTGCATAATACACATCGCCGTCAGCAGGGTAAGCAAAACCTTTATTTTCCAACTCATGAATTAACCGTTGAATGCCATTCATGGTATGGGTAGCACGGGGATATTCATCAGCTTCTTTGATTCCCAATCGCGCCATATCTTCAAAATATGCTTTGATAAAGCGATCGGCTACAGCTTCCATTGATGAATGTTCAACACAGGCTCGATTGAGAATTTTGTCATCAATATCAGTAAAATTTTGGATATATCGCACTTGATAGCCGATAAACTGGAGGTATCGGCGCACTACGTCCCAAACGATGCAAGCTCTGGCATGACCCAAATGGCAGTAGTCGTACACCGTCACACCGCAGTAATACATCTTAACTTTGCCTGCTTCGACTGTTTCAAACGGTTCTTGACGACGGGTGAGGGTATTGTGAAGGGTTAGGGTCATAACAGAGTAATGCTGACAATAAGAAGATACGTAATAATAGGGTAAAGCAGCTGGGATGACAGTCCAGCATCCCTATGCTAGTACGTCACGGCGGAAATCAACATACTACTTGGATAAAATCTCGAAAGCCCAGAAATCAAGGGTTTTTGAATTTTGACTTTTGACTTCCGTCTTGCGGCGCTAGTGTTTTCTGGACTATCTGCGCTACATTACTATTTTTTGATTATTTGATAACAGCGCTATGCAATCAGCAGTTACACCCGAATCTTCGGCAATGGATACGCCCAAACAAGGAATGCCAGTAACAATTATTACGGGTTTCCTTGGTAGTGGTAAGACGACTTTACTCAATCATATCCTCAACAACCAACAGGGTTTGAAAACCGCAGTTCTCGTGAATGAATTTGGCGAAATTGGCATCGACAACGAGCTAATTGTTTCCACTGGTGAGAACATGGTGGAGCTAAATAATGGTTGTATCTGCTGCACTATTAATAATGATTTGGTAGATGCAGTTTACAAAGTTTTAGAACGGCAAGAAAATCTAGATTATCTAGTTGTGGAAACAACTGGATTGGCTGATCCACTACCAGTAGCTTTAACATTTCTGGGTACAGAATTGCGAGATTTAACTCGTTTAGATTCAATTATTACCGTAGTAGACGCGGCAAATTACAGCCTAGATTTATTTAATTCTCAGGCGGCATATAGCCAGATTGCTTATGGTGATGTAATTGTACTGAACAAAACTGATTTGGTTGATGAAGCCACATTGAATGAGTTAGAAACAAAAATTAACGAAGTTAAAGAAGGAGCGAGAATTCTCCGTACCACGCGATCGCAAGTGCCACTTCCGTTAATTCTCAGTGTTGGTCTGTTTGAGTCTGATAAATATTTTGACACAGTGGTGGAGCAACACGACCATCACGATCATGAACATCACGATCATCATGATGATCACGATCACTCAACATGCGGTCACGATCATCACGACCATGACCATGACCATGACCATCACGATCATCACCATCATTCTGACCATTTAGAAAATGATGGTTTTACTTCCATCTCTTTCCAAAGTGACAAGCCTTTTTCTATTAGGAAGTTTCAGTATTTCTTAGATAACCAGCTACCCTCAAATATCTTCCGAGCGAAGGGGATTATGTGGTTTGATGAAAGTCCGAAGCGTCATATTTTCCACCTATGCGGTAAACGCTTTACCTTGGATGATGATGAATGGCAAGGTCAACTGAAAAACCAGTTAGTACTGATTGGTCAAAATTTGGATCGTGAGACTTTAATTAGTCAACTCGAAAACTGCATTTGTCTACCTTCAAGCTCTCGCGGTAAAGGATTTGGCAAGTAAAAGTTAGCACAGACGCGATTAATCGCGTCTGTACGTTCCCAGGTTCTACCTGGGAATGTATTCCCAATGGCTCTATCATCAATTTTGAACAATGAAAATGAGATAATAGCGTAGGCGTAGCCCGTCGTAGACATCGCTTCCTCACTCCCCTGTCGTTTACGCGCGAGTGTTTCGCCAATAATTACGAATTACGAATTAGTTAAAATGCGCGTTGTTATCCAGCGAGTCAAATCATCTCAAGTTACAGTTAATGGTGAAATTGTCGGCAAAATCGGGCGGGGGCTAAATTTACTCGTAGGCATAGCCAATACTGATACTGATGCTGAAATCGACTGGATGGTGCGTAAGTGCTTGGAATTACGGCTGTTTCCTGACGAGGAAGGAGACGACCGTTGGCAAAAATCTGTACAAGAAATTGGCGGCGATTTATTAGTAGTCAGTCAGTTTACTCTTTACGGTGACTGTCGCAAAGGTCGCCGCCCTTCTTTTGACCGTTCAGCCGCTCCCCAATCAGCAGCAGATTTGTATAATCGTTTTGTTACCAAGTTAAAAGCTAGCGGTTTGCAGGTGGAAACAGGTCAATTTGGTGCAATGATGCAAGTTACAATTGAAAATGATGGCCCTGTAACTTTGTTACTTGAAAAAGAAGGGATTTAAGTATATACACACAAAAATGAATCACAATAGCCTCTAGACCGTGGTGTTCTAATTGATGAGAGAATATTAAATTAACCATCACAAAAGTTTAAATTCAGTCATCATGGCGAAAATCCAGTTTTCTAGGGGTCTTGACGAAGAAGTAACTCCAGAGGTGCGCTTGACGCGATCGCGCACTGGTGGCAGTGGCACAGCGACGTTTATTTTTACCAATCCAAAGATTTTAGATCAAGGTAGCACCGAAGATATTACCGGGATGTACCTGATTGACCAAGAAGGAGAGATAATTACCCGTGAAGTTAAAGCTAAATTTATCAACGGGAAACCGGAAGCATTAGAAGCACTTTACGTGATGAAATCTGCCCAAGAATGGGATCGCTTTATGCGCTTCATGGAACGGTATGCTGAAGAAAACGATCTGGGACTGAGCAAAAATGAGGCTTAGGGTATAGGGCATTGGGCATGGGGAATTGTCATGTTCAATAAGTGCGCCATTTACCATGCCCAATTATCCATTAGTCAAAATTCATGAGTGACATATAATGCTACAACCCCACCCAGACTCGCCTAGAATTACGGTAACTTGTGCTGTGGTTACTGTCAGCGATACACGCACTTTTGAAACAGACAAAAGTGGCCAGCTAATTCAGCAGTTACTCCTTGATGCTAACCATGCTGTAGGAGCCTACACAATTATCAAAGATGAACCAACACAAATTCAAGAGCAGATAGAAAATTTAGGTAAAAGCTCAAATTTGAATGCTGTAATTTTCAGTGGTGGTACAGGCATTGCACCAAGAGATACTACTTATGATGCCATTGAAAAGTTACTAGAGAAAACCTTACCGGGATTTGGTGAGTTATTCCGTTTTTTAAGTTATCAAGAAATTGGTTCGCGGGCGATCGCTTCTCGCGCTGTTGCTGGTGTTTATCAAAATAAATTAATCTTCTCGCTTCCTGGTTCCAGTAATGCTGTGCGACTGGCTATGGAAAAATTGATTTTACCCGAACTCACTCACTTGGTAAATCAGGTTTATAGTTAGTCATTAGTCATTAGTCAATAGTCATTAGTATGAAAAAGCAGGAAAAATTCTGAAAAACTATTAATGATTAATGACTTGGATTTCCACCCATGTCTAAAGCCATTGGCTCTCGACGGCGCAAGGACTTTGGTAAAATGAACAGCCTTTGAGAAAGTTATTATAAAAAGTTTTGTAAAACCAAGGCATAAATCACAAAAATCATCCTTTGTCTAGTTATATTTTGAAGATACCAGAACTATAGTGAAACGGATAAAATTTTAATATCAGGTCAGTAATGGAGCCTATTTACTGGAATTGCATAATTGCTCACGGCATCACTGCATTTTCATACTTTGGCATCCCTATAGTAATAGGGGTTTTCTTTGCCAAAACTAAGGCAACTATCCCTTCTAAGTTTTGGCTAGCCTTTTTCTTATCAGGTGGATTCATACTAATTTGCGGATTTCATCACTTTCTAGCAATCTTTGAGCCACAGATGGCAGTGTCGCTGCTGCACTTAGGCGTGCTTGATCTAATGGCGTTTATTTCCTTGTGTGTCTTACTCTACCTGATGCCAACCGCTTATCAAATTTTAGAAGCGATCGCCAGACATCAAGAAGACACATGCGAACTTCAACGCAGTCAGCAGATACAAAGGCTATTCCTAGATCAGGGCCCCTTTGGAGCTTATATTAAAGATGAGCAATCTAGAGTGCTTTATTACAACCAGGAGCTACAGTCTAGATTTTCGGTAGATTCACAAGAATGGTTGGGGAAAACCGATAGTGAATTCTTGCCAGATCCAGAAGAGGGACGGCGGGTTATGGAAAACGATCAAGTCGTTTTGAAGACTCTACGCCCCTTAAAGCTGATTGAAGAGGTAAAGATACCTGGTAATGATCAGCCGTGCTACTGGCTATCGTTTAAGTTTCCTTTTAGCGATGGCGCAACGGGCGCTTGCCGCATCGGTGGAATTAGTATCGATATTACAGAATCCATTGAAGCACAGCGATCGCTCACCGATCTAAATCGGCAATTAGAAGAAAAAACACTGAAACTAGAGGCAAAAAAACAGGAACTGATATATCTCTCAGATATGGCGGATATGCTTTATTGCTGCGAATCTGAAGATGAGGTGTATCAAGTGGTCGCTTTAACCTGTTCTAAGCTATTTCCTAATATGAGCGGCTGTATCTATATAATTGCTAATTCTAAGAATTATGTTCAGATGAATAGTTTTTGGGGAGATGAAAGAACTAGTAAAGAAATATTTTCCCTATCTAATTGTTGGGCATTGCGAAGAGGAAAATCAAACCTTTTATTGCCTCATAATTCTGGACTAATGTGCAATCACTTAATAGAGCCTGTTAGCGGCACACATTTATGTGTTCCATTGTTTGGACAAGGCGAAGTAATTGGGATTTTACACATCTATGCGCTTGAAGAAGTCTGTTCAGAAGCTCAACAAATTACTGAGATTATTGCTAGAACCTTAGCCATTGCACTAAATAATCTCTCGATAAAACAACGTCTAGCCTATGATAACTTGCGGGATGGGATGACCCAACTATTCAATCAAAGCTATTTGCAAACCATAACGGAACAGAGGCTAGCAGAGGCTGAACGATCGGGAGAACCTCTTAGTGTTATTTTCCTTGATATTGATAACTTCAAATCTTACAACTCGCGCTATGGGCATTTGACCGCCAACATTGTTCTCCAGGGATTAGCAAAACTGCTGTTAAAATCTATTCGATCCTTTGATATTGCTTGCAGATGGGGTGGTGAAGAATTTGTGATTGTGATGCCTAATATGACACTGGAAAACCTCAGGAAGCGAGTAGAAGAACTCAGGGTAGATGTTGAACAAATGCAATTGAAGGATGGCGATCGCATTCTCGAAGGCATTACCGCTTCTTTTGGAATAGCTGTATCAGAACCAGGGATTACAGTTAAAGATTTTCTGAATCGGGCAAATCAAGCGATGCTTGAGGCAAAGCGAACAGGCAAAAATCGGGTTATAGAGTATGTAAATAGGTACAATTAAATAGGTCGGCGTAAATAATTATCGTTGGGATAAGGCAGGGGGCAGTTCTTGCTGGGAGCAGGGGGAAAGAGGGTTTTAACCTTGTTTACTTTTCTTCACATAGTTTGCTTTTATTGTGCCGACTTACTTAATTCATAATTTATAATTTTAAAAACGCCAAGGGATGAAATGAGCATTTCTTCAGTTGGCATCAAGCGTCAGACTTTCCAGAATAGTAATCTGAAACTTATAAATTTCTTGTCTAAAAAAACAACTCCCTGGAAATGTGGGAGTTGTCATTTTATATTCGAGCAGTTTTTCAAACAATTCAGAATAGAGCGATGCCTGCGGCGGGCTGCGCCTACGCCAAACAGATGGCAGCCAAAATAGCAGCGATGACATAAAATACTCCAACCACTTGCAATTCTGACCAGCCAGTGAGTTCTAAATGATGGTGTAAGGGTGCCATTTTAAAGAGGCGCTTGCCTTTGCCATCAGGGCCTTTGGTGGCTTTGTAATAACTAACCTGTGCCATCACCGAAAGAGTTTCTACAAAGAAGATACCACTGAGAATAAATAGAGCTACTAGAGTGTTCGTCAATAGCGCTACAGCCGCTAAAGCGCCGCCTAGTGCTAAAGAACCGGTATCTCCCATGAAAACGCGGGCTGGGTTACGGTTATGGGCTAAGAAACCTAAGCACCCACCACTTAAAGCAGCACAGAAAACCATCAACCCAGGTGCTGTAGGTGCGACTAAAGCACCTAATGCCAAAAGTGCGATCGCTACTGTTCCTGCTGCCAAGCCATCAATACCATCTGTTAAATTAGTCGCATTACTTTCTGCAACTAGAACAAAACCTGCCAAAGGCCAAAATAGGAATCCTAAGGGAAGTGTAAAGCTCACCCAAGGCAAAGCAATATTTGTAATATTAGAAGGTTGATTAAATACCAGCCATAGACAAAACACTGCCGCAAAACCCACCTGCAAAGCCAGTTTCGTTGCGGGAGATATACCTTTATTTGATTTACGGCGCAGAATTTGCCAATCGTCGAGCCAGCCAATCAATCCGTAGCTGATTGTCAATGCCGAAACTGCAAGCACCTCTTTCGCAAAGTTAGATAATATACAGGCAATTATCACACCTACAGGGATAAAAAATATACCTCCCATTGTTGGCGTGCCTGCCTTTTTTAGATGAGCTTCGGGCCCATCTTCACGAATTATTTGTCCAGTTTTGAGCGCTTGAAGTAGGGGTATTACCCAATAGCCCACGGCACCTGAACCCATAGCACACAAAAGTAGTGGCAGGGTTAAGGACGTACTTTGCCAGGGTAGCCTATTGGCCATCGAATCCAATAAAAATGCTGTTGTACCTAGCCCTACGGTTAATAAAGAGGCTAGAGCGATTCCAGAAATATTTAAACCTTGCTCAGGAGATAATTTAGCGTCCACAGAAGTTTCCCTTCACTCCACACTTATAAAATTCAATATCAAACTAGGGATACTACCAAGTCCCTAGCCGGAAAAGGCTAATCCTCGGCGATTCCTATATCGTCATCATCATCAAGGTCGTAGCCAATCCCATCTTCTACACCCATTAGAGAGTCTATTTCTTCTTCGTCATCTTGAAAATCCGGTTCGTGAACGTCACGCGCGATGATCCGGCTGTTGGTTTGCAACCAGTCCAATAAAGAGGACTCTTGCTTTAAGGGGATGACATCGGCTCGTTGATTACGGGGTACTTCACGTAATGGAGAGTTCAACATATCGAGGAGGACAAGAAAATGTATACGTAAGTTGACATTTAGAGTCTATCACTTGGCACGGATTTATTTAGTTATCTTTTCAACCCTTTCGTTGATAAATCCGCATTCAGATAGAAATTTTTTATTTAATAGGCATAAGGCTTAAGTCAAGCAATTTAGTAGTAATTTTTATGGTTCTACACATAGGTTATGAATATCTTGTTTATGCTGATGGAAAGGACTGATTTTTGAGGTGACAGGCGATGATCACAAAAGCGGCTCTAATAGATGCGATCGCTGGCACAAATCGCGGTCTACTGGCTACCCAAGCCCAGAAACAGGCTATCTTAGCAGCGATCGCCAATTTAGAAGATTTTAATCCTACACCCCGTCCGGTAGAAGCTAACAATTTGCTAGATGGCAATTGGCGATTACTATACACCACCAGCAAGGCTCTTTTAAACTTAGATAGTCTACCTTTGTGCAAACTGGGTCAAATCTATCAGTGTATCCGGGTTGATACTGCCAGTGTTTACAACATAGCTGAGATTTATGGCTTACCTTATTTAGAAGGATTAGTTAGCGTTGCTGCTAAATTTGAGCCAGTTTCAGGTCGGCGTGTCCAAGTTAAATTTGAGCGCTCTATTATCGGCTTACAACGTTTAATAGAATACAATTCTCCGGTAACTTTTATCCAACAAATTGAAGCAGGTAGAAAATTTTCCGCAATTGATTTTGCAATCAAGAGTGATAAACAGCAAGGCTGGTTAGATATCACTTATATAGATAACGATCTGCGGATCGGCAGAGGTAACGAGGGAAGTGTGTTTGTCTTAACTAAAACATAAGCTTCTACAAAATAACCGCTTGCGAACGAAGGTACGCTATAACGTGTGACTTGTCAAGTAAAATCTAATACAGTTTTCAATTTTGGTTAGGGAGTGGGGAGTGGGGGAGATGAGGGAGAAAGAATAATTAATATTCAATGCCCTAATTCCCAATTCCCAATGCTCCATAACTCAATTCAGACAAATAACTTAACAAAGACTCTTGCTGCGGCCTTCAGGTTGTAGAGTGAAATCAATTAGCCCTCTAGATTGGCGATTGATAACTAAAAGGGAAAATAATCATGGTTCAACGTGGTTCTAAAGTACGTATTCTCCGCCCTGAATCCTACTGGTTTCAGGATCTAGGAACTGTGGCTTCCATTGACCAAAGCGGCATCAAATACCCTGTAATTGTCCGCTTTGAAAAGGTCAATTACGCCGGTATCAATACCAACAACTTTGCTCAGGATGAATTAGTAGAGGTTGAAGCACCAAAGACTAAAGCACCTAAAAAATAGCAGCAAAGCTACAAGGGGCTTGTTTGATGCGATGATGAAGGGTAGTCTTAAGTCTGAAGTATGAAGTCTGAAAATTTCAGTTCATTCATCTTTCACCCAAGCCTACCCTAATCTATGAGAAGCTGCCCTGCGGGTATTTACGGTTTCTCTTGGGTAGTAATATGAGCCATATAAAGCTGTATAAGTTACTACTCCATCTCTTCTTTATTCAACGCCCAAGTACATAAAAATTGCCTGCTTAATCAGTTTGAATGCCTGAACTGCCTGAAGTTGAAACAGTCCGAAGGGGCCTAAATCAATTGACCCTTAACCAAGAAATTACGGGTGGAGATGTGTTGCTCGATCGCACCATCGCCTACCCGTTTTCTGTTGATGAGTTTGTTGATGGAATTAAAAAGAATGCCATCGCTACTTGGCATCGTCGCGGTAAATATCTCCTCGCCGAACTCTCTTCCCCCTCTTCCACAGGTTGGCTAGGGGTTCATCTGCGAATGACCGGTCAACTACTATGGCTACATCGAGATGAACCATTACATAAGCACACGCGGGTTAGATTATTCTTTGGGGAACACCAGGAATTACGCTTTGTCGATCAGCGTACCTTCGGGAAAATGTGGTGGGTTCCGCCTGGTGTTGCTGTAGAAAGTATTATGACTGGTTTGGCAACACTGGCAGCAGATCCATTTTCACCTGAATTCACTGTCGAGTATTTAGCAACTAAACTCCAAAACCGCCGTCGTCCAATTAAGACTGCACTACTCGATCAATCGGTAGTGGCGGGATTAGGTAACATTTATGCCGATGAAGCCCTGTTTAAGAGTGGAATTTTACCTGAAACCTTGTGTATAGATTTGCAGCTAAAGCAAATTGAGCATTTGCGAACAGCGATAATTCAAGTTTTAGAAACCAGCATTGAGGCTGGCGGTACGACTTTTAGTAATTTCTTAAGTGTTAAGGGTGTCAACGGCAATTATGGTGGTGTTGCCTGGGTTTATAACCGTGCTGGAGAACCCTGTCGAGTTTGTGACACTCCAATTATGCGGATTAGGTTAGCTGGGCGATCTAGTCACTTTTGCCCCCAGTGTCAAACGGTACGGGGAATTAGGAGTTAGGGGAGACGCGATTAATCGCGTCTGTACAAGAGTTAGGAGTTTTTATCTCGGAAGTCTCTTAAAATGCGGATAAGTCTAATCTAGAAATTTGAGAGGGGAATTCATGGCAGTCAAAAAAGGAGATATGGTTCGCGCTATCCGCGAGAAACTGGAAAACAGTCTGGAAGCAAAAGCCAGTGATACTCGCTTTCCTCCCTATTTGTTTGACAGCAAGGGCGAAATTGTAGATATCAAAGGTGATTACGCCCTTGTTAAGTTCGGGAAAGTGCCAACGCCAAATGTTTGGTTGCGTGTGGATCAGCTTGAAGAGTTTAAATAATAAGAAAGAATTCAGGAGTCAGAATGAATCGGCGGAGATTCAGCAGATAGATTTGGTGTAATGTTTCACCGTTTATTCATCTGCTAGTCATACAGAGTTCGTACTGAATTCTGACTCCTAGATTCTGAATTCTGGTTAATAAAAATTGCACTTTAATAATAATTATGTCTTCTTCCCCTAACTCCCCAATTGTGTGTAGTTTACCTCGTGTCACCATCGTGGGTGCGGGTAGGGTTGGCAGTACTTTAGCCCAACGCGTTGCAAAGAAAAACCTGGCTGATGTAGTTTTACTAGATATTATTGCGGGAATGCCTCAAGGTTTGGCACTGGATTTGATGGAAGCCAGGGGAATTGAAATACATAATCGCCAAATTATCGGCACGAATAATTATGCTGATACATCTGGTTCTGAAATTGTAGTGATTACGGCAGGACTTCCCCGCAAACCAGGGATAAGTCGGGATGATTTGCTGAAAACTAATGCCAAGATTGTGGTGGAAGCGGCAAAAAATGCGTAGGCGTAGCCCGTCGTAGATATCGCTCATTCTCCCAATGCTATTTTTATTGTCGTCACCAATCCGTTGGATGTGATGACTTATTTAGCTTGGCAAGCAACTGGTTTACCACGCAATCGCATTATGGGTATGGCTGGCGTGTTAGATTCCGCCCGTTTTGAAACCTTTATTGCCCTAGAATTGGGGGTTTTGCCTGCCGATGTCAAAGCAATGGTTTTGGGTAGCCACGGCGATTTAATGGTTCCGTTGTCTCGTTATGCTACCGTTAACGGCATTCCCATCACGGAATTGCTGGATGTAGCCACAATTGAACGCTTGGTAGAAAGAACTCGCAACGGTGGCGCAGAAATTGTGGAATTGATGCAGACAGGAGGTGCTTTTTTTGCTCCGGCATCGGCTACTAGCGTGATGGTAGAATCGATTTTGCTAAATCAGTCGCGGTTATTGCCTGTGGCGGCGTATCTGCAAGGTGAATACGGTTTAGAAGATGTTGTGATTGGTGTTCCCTGTCGGTTGGGATGCGGTGGAATTGAAAGTATTTTGGAATTAAATCTCAGCGATCGCCAAAGAGAGGGTTTGCATACTTCTGCTCAATATGTGCGTAAAAGTATTGAGCGATCGCAAGAAATTTTGGCTGAGTAGAGCCTCCTAAATCCCCCTTAAAAAAAGGGGGACTTTGACTCAGTTACCCCTTTTTGAAGGGGGTTAGGTTTCTTAACGGCGGTAATCGTCATCTGCGGGATCGCCGTAGGGATCTTCGCTGGCTGGACGGACATTACCAAATTCCCCTTGGTCTGCGGGGTCGCCGTAGGGGTCTTC
>NZ_CAXTNE010000083.1:0-9632 GCF_964245445.1 uncultured Nostoc sp. | reverse complement strand
TCTGCGGGGTCGCCGTAGGGGTCTTCGCTGGCTGGGCGGACATTGCGATCGCGATATTCAGCATCTTCAGCTTGATCGCCGTTATTTCCCAACAAGAGATCCTTCGCTTTTCGGAAAAATTCATCTACCATAATCTGTCTCCTGATTTAAGTTCGTGTTTCCGACGTGCGCGATCGGCGTTATCCTCCGGGAAACCCGCTTTCTTATTTACACACGCTTCGCTATCTAGAGTGCTGGAGCTGCGGATGAAGTTATGCCACTTAGATCGCGACCCGAAGTATTCCCGTTATAGCCTTGGAATTGCCGATATTGTTGTGCTTCAGATTCTGGTACTCGAATTCCTTCTGATGGTGGAGTAACCCAGTGAGCGCGATGTTCAGCATCGCGGTAGTATACACGCCCGTTCTTGGAAAGATAGTACTTACCTTGCGCTCCTTCTTGTGAAGCATTCTTATGTTGGTTGTAGAGGTAATAAAGTCCCGCCGCACCTGCCAAAAGTGCCACTTTTTGCCCCGTACCCAATCCCTTCTTAGCTTGGGTTTGGCGATCGCTCACTGTTCTACCAACGGTATCATCAACCGGTGGTGGCGCAGCAGTTTTGGAACCACCTCCGCAGCTACTCAGCAAGGGTACGGTTAGCAATGCGGAAAGCAGCACTGCAAATAGACGCGAGACTATTTTACGTTCTTTATATACTGTGTTCATCGGATTTCGTCATCACCTGTATTTACTAAAAGCCTTGCTGTTGCAAATACAAAGTTGGAATTCCTGTTATTTCACCTGGAATTGAAAGAACATATACCACTCAATTTACAACTGCACAGCTACAGCGTTTCAGTGTTATGATGATCGATTTTTTCAAATACTCCATCCTGCCTTCGAGAGAAACTGCATTCATCCGAAGGAAATATATTGTTGATTTTTTAATTAATCAATTTAGCCCAAACGCCGAAATATTCAGCAATTTCTCGGTTATTTTTTCCGAGGAAATAAATTAAAAAGATACAGTTACTATGATGCTCTTTGCCAAAAAATATATTCAATATGACATCAAAAAATACAGCCCAAACTAGAACTCGTCTCCTTTTGGCTTTGTGGGATTTGGGAGGAACGCAGCAGGAAGTTAAGAAGGGTCAACTCACTAAGCGAATTGTATCCAAAAGCCAGAAGGTAGGAGATTATCAGGGTTCATTTGAAGAATTACAGAATCAGGGTGCGATCGCAATCTCCAAAAAAGGATACTCTCTTACATCTAGCAAGGGTTTAGAGGTGTTGGGTGAGGGTTTGAGAAGTTCTAATTTTAAATTTGAAGGGACGATTATTGGAACTTGGGCGGCGAATGCGTTGGTGAAGTGGATTAGTCAGATTGATGTTGCGGTAACTGGTGCAGATGTACCAGTTAATGGGAAGAGTGCATTAGCGGAGCTTTCCAAAAGAATCGCATCTTACGACGAGTTTAAGTCAGTGGCGTTGGAAGTTTACGACAAGCTCAACTATGAGTACAACTTTAATAATTTAGTGCCAATTTATCGGATTAGAAGAGGAATTGGCGATCGTGTTAGTCGTACAGAGTTCAGTGAGTGGTTGCTAGAAATGCAAGAAAAAGACATTTTCCAACTAATTGCTGGGGAGATACCAGACTTGACTGCTGATAAACGTGAAGATTCAATCACCATACCAGGAGCAGGATTGCGCTCTTACGCCAAGCGCTTGAGTTAATCACATTGTCCCTAACGCCTTTGTAGTTTCTCACACCATAATCAAATAGAATCAATATGACAAATATCCCTATTTCTCCAATAGAAGCCGTCAATGCCGCCATTCAAAGTCATAATCCATTTACCAACGCGGGCATTGTCCAAGAACAACATATTTGGGGAAAGAAGTTCCCTGATGTGCCTACGCTAAATGCCCATGCTTCTAATGCAGTTTTTCAGGCAATTGAACTGGTAAGAACAAGTCAATCTAGCCAAGACAAGGTGACATCAATAGCCATAACTGCACAGCAGGGAGTTGGCAAAACTCACTTACTCAGTCGCATTCGCCATCGACTAGAACGTGAAGGGGGTGCTTTATTCGTCTATGCAGGTGTCAATAACTATACAAATTTAAATCTAGTTAAGTACCAATTTCAGAAAACTTTGGCAGATAGTCTAAGTAAAACGGGTAGTCAAGGAGTCATGCAGTGGCAGGAAGTAGCAGCAGCAATGGCAAATGAAGGTTTTAAAGCCATCAATGCCAATGCTCCTAACCTTTCCCCACAAGAACTGCTGCAAAGATTTGACAAAGTATATGTAAGTTGGTTGGCTAGGAACAAAAATTTGATGGACAGGCTGATCAAAGAAGTTCTTAAAGTCAAACCAAATGCAGATCCCTATATTGTCCGGGCAATTCTGTGGACGCTTTCAGAAACTCAGGCATCTTTTGCTAGGGAATGGCTGTCTGGCTATGAACTAGCCCAATCTAATGCAGACGCTTTGGGATTACCAAATCCTAGTAAAACTAGTCAAGATAGAGAAGCTGAAGCCCTGAAAAATATTCAGCAAATATTAAATTTAGTAAGTTACTATAACCCAGTTGTAATTTGTTTTGATGAAATAGATGTTAAAAACACTTTTAGTGAAGATGGGTTGCCTACAGAACTAGTCATTGCTGATTTAGTGAAGCGTCTGCACGATACCCTCGAACACTCTAAACTAAGTCGAGGTGTTGTTATTATCACAGTTATGTTGCCTGTTACATGGACACAGAAAATAAATGAGATACAGGATGGTACACCTGATAGAGTTTCAAAATATACAGGGCGTAAACCAATAGATTTAAGATACATTGATAGTGAGTCTCTGGTTGAATTAGTTACACTTTGGTTGAATGATTTTTATACTATTAGCAATTTATTACCTCCTTCTAAAATCTACCCATTTGAAGAAAGTAAACTGAGAGAATATGGCAAAGGAAGACCAACCGTAAGAGAGGCTTTGAAATGGTGTGCAGAGAACTTTAAAGTTAAAGGTGATATTTTACCACAAGACCCATTTGAACGATTCGAGATTGCTTTAAAAAGAGAGAAAGAGGTAGAAATTTTAGATTATCTTGATGAGAAGAACAATTCTCTCATTGTTGATGCTTTGCGTTTTGCCTTTCAGACCCTTAAAGGTCAAATACTAGATGGTGAAACTTCCACAGGTGAGAAATTAGAACAAGTCACAATCGAAGATGTTGTTGAAATTGAGCCTAAATCAAAGAATCAGGGTTGGATAAATTTCAAAATTATTGGCAAAGAGAAAGATAAAATTTTTAAAATTGGTGTTTCTGTTCTCCAGTACTCACATGGAAGAGCTGTTGGAGCAGGAATGTGGCGGTTGATTGAATATAAAACCTTCGATATAACGCGAGGGTGTTTAGTTCGTTCTAAAAATAAAGAAAAAATGATTTTTAAAAGCTGGGATTCTTATGTATATCTTAAGAAGCTTGTCGAAGAATTAGGTGGAGAACATGTAGATTTAAAATTTGATGAAGTTAAACCACTTATTGAACTATATTCTATTTATCAGCAACGTGATAACTATCAACTTAATGATGAGCAATTACTCGATTTTTCACAGCTAATAACTCGTACAAATCCTTTACTGCTTGAGATTTTGAGTAATCCTTCTGGTCAGATTGATGGAGATACTATTGAGGGAGAAGAACTATTAAATGACTTTCTTAATCCATCTATCATAGAAGAAACAGACGACTCAGATAATCTGACTGAGTTGTATAATTAAACATGAGTAATTTAGTGGTGCTTCAAACAGCTCTGTTTTTACCTGCTGTGGAAGTTGAAGCGTTAATACAAGGGCAAATTATTGTAGCTATGCCTCGTAAATTTATACATCCGGGGCAGAGTTTTGCTCTTTATCCAGCTAATGTTTCGATTAACTTATTACCCAATGAGCAGCATTACCGCTCAAATTTTTTGCCTGTTGTCCAAAATTTTATTGGAAACTTAAGTACAGAAACAGTTTTGATAAAATCTTGGGCTAAATGTGAGCTTTGCCAGATGCTGAATGCTCCCGAATCATTAGATGCTTTGTCACGGTTAACAATCTGGACGACACAGGTATTACAGCAAGCTCTTGTACAAAAACCTTATATTTTTCTGGCTTTTTTGCGTGTCTATTTGTTCTCAGAACCACAGGAGATTACTGTACAACATCAAAGTGGTCACTTTTTCCCTTTACCAAATTCCTTGACTGTTAGTGAAGCCAAACCCGTAATAAACGATCGCACCTTCGCCCAACGCAAACACCAATTAGAAAAGCTAGAACCCGCGCTGCATCCCGAATTGGAAGAATTGCAGAGTGCGATCGCATCCCTAAGCATTAGCCAACCAGCAGCCAAACAATTAGACGACGATATCAAAATATTTTTAGGTTGGAGCAGTGATAAACCAACCAATTCATTAGATTTAGACTTACCTTGGATTCATAAAATTGCTGAAGTTGGGAACTCTAGCGACGGACATACATTTGAAAAATTAGTTCGTAGAGGATTACTAAAATTAGGCTTTACAGGTTCAGGTTTGAATCCAGATGCAACTGGTGGCGCAGGAGGTATGGATTTTTACGCTGAACAACCTTATCCAATAGTAGGAGAGTGCAAAGCAACTAAAACTGAGAAAGTTACTGATGGTACACCTGCACAGTTACTAAAAATAGGTATGAACCATCTTGGTAAATTTCAGTATGACAATTCTATTAAGTTAATTGTAGCCGCCGGAGAACTAAATTTTTACGCCTTAAGAACAGCTACCGAAAATCAAATGAATGTTATTAGCCCTGAAACACTGCAAAAACTCGTTGAACTGCAAGCACACTACAAAAATTCTATCAACTTATTAGAACTAAAAGAATATTTGCAACAAGCTCCTTTTGGTTTAGCTGAAGATAAAATTAATACTTATATTGATAAAGTTGAACAATCTATAAGGTTGCGATCGCACATTATCCAGCTTGTCAAAAACTATTTAGAAAACTCAGGCATAAAATCTGCTGGTGTTGAAGCTTTACACGGTGCGTATTTCGGATCACATCCGCCACAGCCGATAAGAACAGCAGAAATGCACGAAATTTTAATTGAACTTTCCTCACCTTTAACAGGCTATTTAGGACGAATAAAAAGCAGTGATTGGAATAGCGATCGCTTTTACTTTCTCCGTGATTTACCTATTAACTAAAGATAGTATAATATATCTCTTTTCTTACCTCTGCGCTCTCTGCGCCTCTGCGGTTCGTTTAAAAATAACTGAAGTATGTAGACGTAGCCAGCGCTAGGCATTGCTTTTACTTTTTGAGTTATTTATCAATAGATAATTGGAAGTTAACTAAAACACCAACTTACTCATCTGATTCTACAAATAAATATTCCAAATTTTGATAAACACTAACTACACGGACAATTTCAATTCAACTATTTACAACTCGATAAAGAATAATATAATTATCCAAAGGAACACCACGCAAATCAGCTTTAATATTTCCGTAGCTGCGTCCCATATTGAGAAAATTAGCTAAATATTTACACTTTTTATCAAATTTTTCAACAAAATGCTCCCCAGCATCAATATTTATCTTGACAAAATAATCAATAATTTCTAATAAATACTGACTGGCTTTTGGAGAGATAATATGTTGCTTCATCCTTGTAATTCTCTCGCTTTCCGCAACTTATCTCGCAATTGTTCAACTACAACTTCTCCATCAACACCTTCCCCTCTATCTAGTTGCTCAATAGCAACTTCAACTTTTTCGCGTGTTTCTTCAACCCACTGTTGATAACCTTTTTCCCACTCTAATAGCAACTTCAATGCTTTACTAATAACTTCTTCAGGGTTCGCATATCTACCTGTAGCAATTTGCGCTTGGATAATTTGCTCTAGTTCAGGTTTAATTTGGATATTCATAATTTATATTTCAGTTTATTGAAAGCTTTAACTTTATTGTAACAATATTTAAAGTCAGATAATTTGAATAGCGATCGCTTTTACTTTCTCCGCGATTTACCTATTAACTAATATAGTAGAATATATCTCTTTCTTTACCTTTACATTCTCTGCGTCCTTTGTGGTTCGTTTAAAAATAACTGAACTGCGTAGGCGTAGCATCGCAGTTATCCCAAAGTTAATATACCAACCTGATAGTTAACCACTAATGGCATAATTTTTAGCCATTCTGAGCCTAACAATACTTCCGTAATTTCATCGTCCACATAAACATTAATTTCATACTCTTGTTCGTTTAACAGCACCTTGCCTAAATAAATATCAAATCTTGATTCTCCTTCAGCAATTCGTAGAGATTCCTCACCGATATAAGTCCAATCAAGACACTTTAAATCTTGTTTGTTAATAGTCATAAAACCTGTAAAACCATTATCCAACATGGCATCTACAGGCAAATCTAATCCATCAGATGTAATCAAATCAATTTCAAAGAATAGTTGTCCATTATCCCCAAAGTTACCCTGAATCATATTGTGCCAGTTGTTCCTGTTTCATTTAGACAGAATACACAATGTCTACTATTTGGGTATTTTTCAAGGGATTTTTTATGAGCTTGCATTTTATCCGCATCAATCAAATAATCACCACTATCTGGCTCTACTGCAATATACCAGCCATAGTGTTCCTTAATCAAATCGGGACGCACACGCTCAAAAATTGCCCGACAACGCCGATAAAATACTTCATCTTCAGCTTTGCGTTTAGCAAGTTCTTCTGGGGATAAAGTACGTTCTGGAAAAATTCTACCCCGACGTGCAGGTTGTTTTGCAGTTGATTCAGCCAGAATATTAATCCTACTTATTCATGCTGCCTTAACTTTATGTTAGGACAAGCAATTAGTTCCTCTGTCCTTCAATTACGAATTACGAATTATACAGTGAAGCATCCTAGACTGAAGATATATCTTCTATCTAGGATGCTTCACAATAAAAAGAATTGTTGCTGATACAACAATTAATGAACAGAATGTGATGTTTAGACTTGAACTATCAGCTAGCAGAAACGGCTAAACTGCCGGGTTTCTGAAGATCACCTTGCAAAACCACACCTCGCTGATTGGCATGGATATGACGCAAAATCTTGTAAATTGCCTCAACTTGCTCTGATGCACCTGCTTTCTCTGCAAGTTCATCAAGAGAAATGGGAGCTTTTTCTTTTTGCAGCACTGCTACCACTCGTGTTTGCAAATCGATAATAGAGGCGGCTGCTTTTTTACCAGCTTCTACCCCTGGTTGATGGTAGGCGTTGATGTTGACCAAACTACCATATAAACCAACAGCACGCTCATACAAAGCAATTAATGCCCCTACAGTTCGGGGGTTAACTTGGGGAATCGTGACTGTAATTGAATCGCGGTGATTTTCATAAAGCGCTTGTCGGGTTCCTTGGAGAAAACCAGAAAGATAATCGCCTGATGTAATTCCTGGATCTATTTCAGTGGATGGGCCCTGACGATCTTCCAACACTTCGATGAAGGTAGCAAAGAAATTCGCTACACCCTCACGCAACTGCTGGACATAAGCGTGTTGATCTGTTGAGCCTTTGTTGCCATAAACGGCAATGCCTTGATGGACAACGTTGCCATCTAAGTCTTTTTCCTTGCCCAAAGATTCCATCACCAGTTGTTGCAAATAGCGACTGAATAAAAATAAGCTGTCCTTATAAGGTAGGACAACCATATCTTTTTCGCCCTTTCCGTTACCAGCAAAGTACCAAGACAAAGCGAGTAAGGCTGCTGGGTTATTTTTCACATCTGGGACGCGGGTAGCGTCATCCATTTCTTTTGCGCCATCTAGCATAGCCCGAACATCAATGCCCTGTAATGCGGCTGGTACTAGCCCCACCGCAGACATTTCTGAGGTGCGTCCTCCTACCCAGTCATACATGGGAAATCTGGCCAGCCAACTTTCGTCTTTGGCTAATTTATCGAGGTTGCTATCAACGCTGGTAATTGCTACCGCATATTGAGCAAACTCCAAATTGTGTCCGGCGTAGGCTTTTTTAACTTCAATCATGCCGTTACGAGGTTCCGGTGTTCCCCCAGATTTGGAGATCACCAAAACCAAAGTGCTGGCGAGGCTATTTCGTAGATGATTGAGAACGCGATCGATACCTGCCGGATCGTTATTATCGATAAAGTGAATTTTCAGGGGCGGGAAATCAGGAGCGAGAGCTTCCGCGACGAATTGGGGGCCGAGGGCGGAACCACCAATGCCGATGGAGATAATATCCGTGAAGCGGCTTGCTCTGGGAGGATGAATAGCACCTGTTTGGACTTTTTCCGCAAAAGCTTCGATTTGTTCTAGGGTTTGGACAATTTCTTGTGTAAGTTCTGGAGTTGGCGCTAAATCAGGATTTCGCAGCCAGTAGTGTCCAACCATGCGATTCTCGTCAGGATTTGCGATCGCACCCTTCTCCAGTTGAGCCATATCCGCAAACGCCTTGTCAAACTTCGGACGCAAGGAATCTACGAAGGCATCATCGAACCGTATTCGACTCACATCTAAGTACAGTCCCAATCCCTCGTGGAAATATAACCAGTTTTGGTATCGTTGCCAAAGTGCCCTAGCATCCATAGGGAAATCTCAAATAAAGTGTTTTTCAAAACCAGTTTAATGTAAGGTTATAGCGATCCCTGCCTAGCCTTATACAGTTTACAGTTTTAAGTGTTCCCTTGAATCTTCACTTTAAACATCTGGCATAGGGATGACACGCAGAAATTTCACAATTTCACCCCTGATTTCTATACCAATCAAGTAATTATCGAGGGTAAATCGGTGAAAAATGCCTTCACTATCAAGCTGTCGTAGTTCTTTTAAATCGCTCAACTGCCACTTTTGGGCTAACTCAGTAAACACAAAATCATACACCCGCTCGTAGGCGGCAGGTTCTAAATTCTTCAGGTCTAGCAAAAAAGACCTTGCATAGCGCATTTCCAGAGTCACTAGGCGTCACCTTAACCAAAACTTGAGGGGCCACCAAAAGAGTGCTGAGTTGAAAGTGCTGTACATGGATAGCGGGGCGTTTAGCCCGTGCTGAGTCAATAACCAGTACTAAGACTTACAATTCAGTATATGGATCTAAATCCTCTGACTTTAGTTCTAAATAATAAATAAATTTCTTCCTAACTAATCCCTTAGTTTTAACTATGGGCTACTACTAGGCACTCAGCATTCAGCACTCAGCACTACTAAAAGCGCTGCTGAATCAGAAAAACATCAACAGTCTTACCGCTTCTTCATGGGTTAAGATATCCCACGGTTGCTGCGATCGCTTGACTTGTTGTATCGCTTTAAGCATATAAAAGTCACAATGTAAAGCTTCGAGAACGTCCCAAATGTTTTGCAAATCGTCATCGGCTAACTGCTCGATTAAGTGATGCATTCTCAGTCGCAGCAAATTCATACGTCAACTATTCCCTACCAGCAAACACCAACAATAAATAGTATTCCCATAAAATTAGCTACGCTCAAGCTACGCTAAAATTTATTCGCTTAATGAGTGGGAATGGGGAGTAGGCGGACAAGCGAAAATAACCATTCCCAATTTCCCATTCCCAACTTCCCAATTTCCCATTCCCCACTCC
>NZ_CAXTNE010000082.1:0-28540 GCF_964245445.1 uncultured Nostoc sp. | reverse complement strand
TTAACGGAGATAAAAGGTGGATTCATCCAGTTCAAAGACTCGTTAACGGAGTTCAAAGGTGGATTCATCCAGTTCAAATACTCGTTAGCGGAGTTCAAAATGGATGAACAGACGCGATTAATCGCGTCTCTACTAACTGCGTTGCCAAATTTTAATTGTCTTATCCAAACTCCCGCTAACCAACATCTCACCGGAAGCTGTGAAAGCTAATGCTGTGACTATATTCCCATGACCTGTAAATGTACCCAGCAATTCACCGGTTTGTAGATGCCACAACTTAATGGTTTTATCAGCACTACCGCTAGCGATAATTTGTCCATCGGGACTTAAAGCGATCGCATATACTCTATCTCTATGTCCTTTAAGAGTATGAAGTAATTCCCCAGTCTCCAATTGCCAAATTTTAATCGTTTGATCCCAGCTACCACTCACTAGCATTTTACCATCTGCACTAATCGCCAAGGAACGCACGATGTGAGAATGACCCATGAGGGTATGCAGTGGTTGTGCGTCCTTTAAACTTTTTATCCCCGTCTGGGGTAAAGTGCGCCAGACTTTAATTTTGCGGTAGCTACCTGTAACTAAAGTTTCCCCATCTCGACTCAAAACCAGGGAATGAGCAGCTGTATCATCTAAAGAGAGTGCGATCGCAACCTGACGTTTCATCAAATCCCAAAACAGAATTTTTCTATCATCTCCGCCTGTAGCTAACATTCTCCCATCTGGGGTAAAAGCAGCACACCGCACTACCCCATTGTGTTTGTGCAAAATATCTATCAAGTCTAAAGCGCCTACATGCCAAAGCTTAATTGTGGAATCTGCACCACAACTGACTAAAGTTTGTCCATCTGAACTAAAAGCCAGGGAATTCACTTCATCCACTAGCCCAGATATCACCCAAGGATACTCTGATAATGTATCTATTAATTCACCCTTGCTTAAATCCCAGAGTTTCGTTTCTCCCCGACTACCACTTGCCAATATGGGTAAAGCTTTGCTATTGTTCCACCCGGAACTGAAAGCTAGGCAATTAATACCTCTGGTGTGTCCTTGCAAAGTCTGCCAGCATTCCCAGTCACCGACTATACCCTTAAGGCAATGCTCTGATGGTAGAGTTTGTATTGTATGTGCGATCGCTTTCTCATGAATTAATGGCGACGTGTCTTTTTTACCAACAAGTGATTCTAAATACCAACTCATCCCCCCCGCATACAACAAATTACTCGGATTAATGTAGAGTTTTGGTTCAGTAAGTTCAATTTGATTTGCAGGTAAAAAGCCTGTAATTATGCTTTGTTTTTCGTCGTATCCTAGCTTACCTGTAGATGGATAAAACAAACACAGAAAAATTAATACTTGGTGCTTTCTTAAATCTTCTTGGGTAACCGACCACCTAATTTTGTCTTTCTTAATACCATTAAAACTTTCACCGTCAGCAACATAAACTTGAATACTTAGCTGAGGATTATCTTTTAGTACATAAGAAAATTTGCTTTCGCCACACAAATTTCCCTCATCATCTAAAACCATGTTTTCCACAGTATCTTGTGATACCTTTTTTACCAATTTCCCCAAGCGTTCAGTTATCACCCGGTCAACAATATGCTCCCGTAAAAGATAATCTTGGGCTTGTTGTTGGAAGTATTTGGGAAAAGGTATCGTCCAGTCCGGAGGTTCAGGATATTCAGGTGGCGTTGGCGGCGGATTTTTGGCAAGAACTTCTGCTTGTTGGCGAGAAAGTTCTTGGAGTCTAGCCAATGGCTCGCCCCAAAAAGCCATAATTTCAGTGTGACAACCTTTGACTTGACTTTCCAGCAAAGATAAGTCATAGGTTTTAGGTTTTTTCACACGTTGAAGGAAGTCAGCTTGTTGAGATTTGAGTAAGCTAATCCAATCCATCTGCATTCCTGCGGCAAACTATTGCATACCTAAGGTAAGCTATACCAATGCAATTACTCAAGTTTATAACCTTAGTTAATTAAAAATACAGTAATCTTAGTAGTCTAATAAAACACAGCAATTAGCAGATGTTTCCGGGAAAGATAGAGATTATTGCACTTAGACATTTCATGAACTGATGCAGTTGAAGTATATAGAATTAAATCATGTCAGTCAATTCTAACGGAGATGGAGAGCGAGATACTGTTTCTAGGAAAACAGTTACAGCTGCAAAGGAAAGTTTAATGTGAGACGGATTTCAAAGGTTGCCGTAACCTTAAGTCAACAAATACTCACACAAAAATAACGTAGTACAGTACGGCGGAAGTAAACCACCCATCCCCAATCAATGAAACCCTTGCGGTATAATAATTACGAATTACGTAAAGCCTGGGGCATAGCTCCCCTTAGAGCGTAGCGGGGCGTAGCCCATTACGAATTATTTTAACCTTTGCGTTTTGGTTGTCTCGGTGTAGTACTTACATCAGAGGAGTCGCCAAAAGTATCCCTTGCCTCAATCTGTTTAATTTTCATTTGCAAATTCAAGTCATCGCTGCTAACAATTGTTTCTAAATTCGCTAATCTCCGCTCTAGCAGTTCTATTTGCTGCTGTTGCAAATAGTTAGTTTTTGATTTTTGCTCATCAGAACGCCAAACAGCAACCGTACCAACAGCTGCGCCACCAATTGCAACTAAAGGAAGAATAGCACCGCTTCTAGTAACGGCTGAAAGTGGGACGCAAACTCCGAGAATGGCGACTGTAATTGCCCAAATTCTTGTGGTGGCAGATAATCTGACATCTTGGTATTGTTCTAAATTTGTTTGAGATTTTTTAGCCATAAGTTTATCCTTGAAGTTTATCCTTGAAAACTTATTTGTAAGATTGGCACAATTGTTTATTACACAATACTTACTGCGATCTGCTGTAAATAGAATTTTTGTACTAATATTTTTTATTACTAGCAGGTAAACATAATTCAACGTAAAATGCCAATCAGCGAAAGAATTTTCCTGACTCCTATACAGACGCGATTAATCGCGTCTCTACTGCTGCCTTCTGCCTTCTACCTACTTACTTCGTTATTTTAGATCATTAGATTTTGCTTGCGAGGAGCAGTTGTACACTGAGAGGAAGATTTTCTTGAAGTCATAGTAAGGAAGCTACAGATGACAGTTCGTGCTTTTTTTGAAGCTGCCAAAGTTGAGGGTGTCCAGTCACCTTACGATACCATTCACCTGAAAATTCTCTATCCAGCACAGATACCGGATCAGTTAGAAAAAAGTAGGGGGATTGAGCCAGCTAATCCAGAAAAGGCACCTTTTCCAGTAGTGATTTTATTCAACGGCTTTAACTGTGATGCTCAACAATACCAATGGCTAGCGGTTAAACTGGCTGAACGTGGATTGGTAGTGGTTCTGTTTAATTGGATTACCGAAAGTCTACCAGGCGTAATTAGCCTCACACCTGGGATTGATTTTGAAAAGATGAAACCTACAATTTATCGTACTGCTCCCACAGCTTCGGCTTTGCCAGCACTCCTAGCTAAACTCGAACAGTTACAAAATCAGGGAGTTTTAGCAGGAATGCTGGATTTACAACGGATCATTCTCGGTGGACACTCTGCGGGTGGTATAGTATCTATCCAAAATGCTGACCCTCGGTTTTTCCCTGGAGTTGCTGCATCTTTTTCTTATGGCGCAACTAACAGAGGACTTTTAAGAATCGGGTATGAACCAGGAACTATCTTAGCTTTACCAGATTCTCTACCAATGCTACTGATGGGAGGAACCCGTGATGAATTCATGGTTAACAGTACCGAACTCTATGGTTTAAGTCCTGGGGATGCTACTACCCCAGTTATACGTACATTCCAAGAAGCAATTACTGGGGGACGAAATGACACCTATCTGGTAATTTTAGAAGGAGCAAATCACTTTTCAATAGTTGATCAGCCAGACTCCACTACAGTTGGACCCTCTCTCGACTTAGAAGCTACTCAATCCCAAGAAAACTTGCGTTTGCTGATGAGTGAAATTATTAGTCTGTTTATTGACGCTTATGTTCGTCACCAACCAGAAGCATCTCAGTTGCTTGAGCAATTATTAAATACTGCCAATCCTCTGATAAAATCCTTTGAGCGTAAGTAGTTAAGTTTGTTATGACAAGTGCATCTTATATTTTTCTAGCTGGTGCAAGTCGCGGTGTTGGTCGAGAAATTGCTCAATATCTTACAGCGCAACAGCTAAAGGTCAAAGCACTCCTGAGAACAGCAGCAGCTGCTACTGAACTAGAAGCAATGGGTATTGAAGTAGTTCAGGGAGATGCCTTGAATCTTGCCGATGTAGAACGTGCAATGGTAACAGATGTACCTATTCACACCGTTATCAGTACAATTGGCGGTTTACCATCAGATGTAGAAAGACCGGATTACCCTGGTAATAAAAATCTGATTGATGCAGCAGTTAAAGCTGGGGTGCAAAAGTTTATTCTTGTGTCTTCCATTGGTGCTGGCAATAGTGTTGTTGCTGCGTCACCCCAAGTTTTAGCGGTACTGGGAAAAGTTTTAGCTGAGAAAGACAAAGCTGAACAACACTTAATTGCCAGTGGACTCACTTATACAATCATCCGTCCTGGTGGACTCAAGTCAGAACCAGCAACGGGTAATGGCATTTTGACTCAAGATCCGCAGATTATTGGTAGCATCAATCGTGCAGATGTCGCGCAGTTAGTTGGTCGCAGTTTAAATAGCGATCGCGCCAATAATAAAATTTTGTCAGCCGTAGATCGAAATATGCTGTTTGGGCAAAGAGAATTTGCAGAATTTAGTTTGGGTTAGTGCCCCTACAGCTTCTTCTCAATGCCCAATGCCCAATGCCTTTTAGATCAACTTGTCAGGTGTAATGGGTAAATCACGGATGCGCTTACCTGTGGCATGGTAAACTGCATTGGCGATCGCAGCTGAAACACCTGTGATCCCAATTTCACCTACACCTCGTACACCTGCTGGGTTGAAGTTGAAATCAGGTTCGCCGACGAAGGCCACCTGAATGCGAGGAATATCTGCATGGGCTGGGAAGTGATAGGTAGCAAGGTCATAAACCACGGGGTAGCCGATGTTTGGATCGACTTGGCAATCTTCCATTAAGGCTTGCCCAATACCCATGATCACGCCACCACGGACTTGACTGGCTACTGTTTTAGAGTTGATGATTCGCCCGATATCCATCACTGACACCCAGCGTGTCACCCGCAAACGTCCGATTTCTTCATCCACGCTGACTTCGCAAAAATGTGCGCCCCAAGATTGGAACGCCCATTCCTTTGTTTCATCGCCAGGAGCGGAGGATGCTGTGACTTCAATTGCTGCTTGGCCGGACTGACTCAGAGTTGCAAACGCCTCCTGTGCGGTCTTAGCATTAGCAGTTTTCAGAACTTGCTCACAAGCTGACATGACCGCCGGGAGGAGAGATGCTGTCATCATGGAACCACCTGCCATACCTCCATCTGGTAGTAAGGAGTCGCCCAACTCTACGTGTATCTGTTCGACAGGTAGCCCCAATGCGTCTGCTGCTGTGGCCGCAACAACAGTATATGCGCCAGTGCCCATGTCATTCCCAGCCGTGAGAACATGGGCAGTACCATCTTGTAGCAGCCGTACCTTGACTGATGCTGCACCTCGCCTGCCAGGGTAGGTTGCTGCCGCCATCCCCCAACCAATGAGTTTGCCATCGCGTGTCAAAGAACGGGGCTGTTTTGGTCTGTCTTTCCAGCCAAATTGTTCCGCACCCAAGAGCAAACAGTCAGCAAAATGTTTGGCTGAGAATGGCTGACCATTGCGTTGGTGTTCTTTAGTTTCATTTTTCAGGCGCAGTTCTACCGGGTCAATCTTTAGCATCCAGGCCAACTCGTCCATCGCTGACTCCATCGCCCACATCCCAGGATTCTCTCCTGGCGCGCGCATGAATGTTGGTGTACCGATGTTCAGCACCGCTAGTTCCTGCTTCAGTTGCAAATTCGGCGCTGTGTACATAACTGGCGTGACTGAGGTACAGGGTTCTGTAAAGACATCCACTGGTGAGGTACAGGATTTTACCTCATGGGCGATCGCAGTTAAACTACCATCAGCAGTTGCTCCCAAACGCATAGTTTGCTCGGTTTCGGAGCGGTGTCCGGCGTTCGCTGTCATTTGCCGTCGGCTGAGGACGACTCTGAGAGGACGCTGAAGTTCACGGGCAGCCGCAGCACAGAGAATACCGTGGGGCCAGGGAAAGGCTTTAGAGCCAAAAGCTCCACCCAAAAAAGGTGTGACGACATGAACCTGTTCAGTTGGCACTCCAAAGAGTTCTGCATAGGTGCGCCCAGTTGCCGACACCCACTGAGACGGTTCGTAAACAGTGAGTGAGTTTGCATCTTGCCAGTGGGCAATGATCGCATGGGGTTCCATCGGCGCGTGCAGTTCGATGGCTGTCTTGTAGGTAGCTGTAAGTTTCGTTGTTGCACTCGCCACCCCTGCCGCAAAATTCCCCTTTTCAAACTTTAGCTCTTGACCCATCTGCGGTGGTGCCTCGTTGAAGGTGGCGAGTGCAGCTTCCACGACTGGCTTTTGGCTTGTGTATTCCACCTTCACCAAATGCGCTGCATCACGCGCTCGCTCGAAGGTGTCTGCTACTACCAAACCGATAATTTGCCCTGCATAGTGAATTTTGTCATCCGACAACGGCAGACGAGCCTCGTAGATTTTCGAGGTCGTAAAGTCGTTGGCTGGCATAAACATTTTAGGCGAGTTTTTATGCGTGAAAACATCTATGACACCTATTGCCTTTTCTGCCGCCCTGGTGTCGATGCTTTTTATTTGCCCATTGGCAATGCTGGCGGTGACAAGATAACCGTGAACCAGACCTGGAATTTCATGTTCTGCGGCGTAGGTTGCCGTGCCCGTAACCTTTGCCCGTCCATCCTTGCGATTGACGGCAGTCCCAATTACTTTGTTCATACTACACCTCCTCCTTTGGCTGACACCGCGAGTGCGCGACGAATTGCCCGCTTTGCCAAGTCAACTTTGAAACTGTTATAAGTTAATGGTTTAACTTCTTGAAGTGCAATTTCTGCCGCCTGTTGAAACGTTGCAGTATTGGCACTCTTGCCGAGCAAAAACTTTTCTGCTTCCTTTGAGCGCCAAGGTTTATGGGCTACGCCACCCATTGCCAAGCGCACATTCTGAATCTGCTCACCCGCTAAGTCAACCGCAGCTGCCACAGAGACTAACGCAAAGGCATAGGAAGTGCGATCGCGTAACTTTAGGTAAACCCCTGATTTTGCAAACGGCACTGGGGGCACAACCACAGAGGTAATCAACTCACCTGGCTCTAGGTTTGTATCTCGCTGGGGTGTATTCCCTGGTAGTCGGTGAAAGTCTGTCAATGGTATCTGCCGCTTACCCTTGGGGCCTTCCACAACAACAATAGCATCCAGAGCCGCAAGAGGGACACACATATCTGAGGGTTGAACTGCCACGCATTGGTCACTGGCCCCAAGGATGGCGTGCATCCGGTTGATGCCCGTTGCTGCCGGACAGCCGCTTCCCGGTTGCCGTTTGTTGCAAGGGAAGGCGGTATCGTAGTAGTAAGGACAGCGAGTCCGTTGCAGTAGGTTACCTCCTACGGTTGCCATATTCCGAATTTGCTGAGATGCACCAGAAAGGATCGCCCGAGACAGTATTGGATAATCGCGGCGAACATCAGGATGGTCTGCCACTGCTGTGTTAGTTACCAGCGCTCCAAGGCTCAGACCACCCTCACTTGTGCGTTCAATGCGCTTCATCTCTAATCGAGAGATGTCGATAAGTTGCGATGGCTCATCTAGGAAGACTTTGAGACGGTCAACCAAATTCGTACCGCCCGCAATCAATATTGCATTTTGGTCATTCGTTGCCCGTTGAACCGCATCTTTCACAGAAGTGGCACGGGTGTAAGTGAAGTTGTTCATCTGAGCATCTCCTGGGGTTCATTGACCATCACAGTTGCAGCAGGAGAGGGCGGTTTTTGTCCCATTACCTGCTGGACTGCTGCCACAATGCCGTTGTAAGCGCTACATCGACAGAGATTACCACTCAGTCGCTCCTGAATTTCAGCTTCAGAGAGTTCAGTCAACTGTGGGGGACGAGCCAAATCTGGTGTGACAACGCTAGCACAGCCGCGTTTGACTTCATCAAGTAAGGCAACAGAAGCACAAATCTGTCCTGGGGTACAATAGCCGCACTGGAAGCCATCGTTATCAATGAATGCTGCCTGCACTGGATGGAGAGTATCGCCCTTCGCCAGCCCTTCAATGGTGACGATCGCCTTGTCTTCCTGCATCACTGCCAGAGCCAGGCAGGAATAAACTCGCTCACCATCGATCAGAACAGTACAAGCTCCACACTGTCCGTGATCGCATCCCTTTTTGCTGCCTACTAACCCCAGGTGATCGCGTAGGGCATCTAAGAGTGTGACACGCGGCTCAAGGTCGAGGGTTTGCTGCTCACCGTTAACAGTAAGTTTCACGTTTATCTCATCGGGGTTACTTTGGCTAGCTTCCTTTGCTATAGTTGCCTGATTGAGTAATGAAGGAGCAGCTATAGCCGTTCCGGCAGCAGTCAGTGCCTGTCCCAAAAAACCGGGTTGGGATGTTATTTCTGCCCTTTTTTTGTGTTCCATAATTCGTACTTCTAAATTGAATAATGCGGTAATTCTGAGAACTTAGGGATATGCATAGCTATTTAGTATTGTGTACATAATTTAAGGTTGAGTGCAGGTAAGAGTCTGGGAAAATAAGGAAAAAATCAGACAAAGTACGCTTTTCAAAATAGCTGGATCGTCTTCTCAGCCGTGGATTTAGCATAATATTGCTGTTTTTCCCACTTCTATTCACTAGAGTGATAGTTCACTAAGTATTCTTAACAAAACGAAATATTTTGTACTGGGTTCAAATGTCTATTTGAGACTAAATTCTCAATTTTGGTTTTAGGCGATGTCTACGACGTGGCAAGAAAAGTAAATCTGGCGTTGCAGAACAGTGTGATTAATTTGGGCAGGCTCTTGAGGCAGGGGGAGAGATGAGCCTTTGTTGCTAAATCATCCCGCAAAGGGACCAATGCTGTAAATCTCAATTTTAAGCACGCCACCGGAGTATTTGACCCTTGACAGGATTGACAAATTCTCGTCTTTCAGCCACAGACCGAGCATACTCCCGCTTTAACTGGTAGTACCACTGCGCCTGCATATCTGAGTCTTTAATCAGCCGTAGCACAGGATTATATTGCAAACCAATTTGCTGCTTTTCCACTACCGTTCGGTCTTGACCAATGAAAGTCCGCGCCAGCACATGTAGCAGTGGCTTGAAAAATCCTACCCAAGGGAGTGTCCAGTAAAGAGCAAAAGTTACCTCAGTTTCTGTGTCTGAAATCGGTGTAACTGCCGTTAAATTAACGACTCGATGGTTGCCAATTGTGGTTTCTTCGATTCTGACTCCAGGTAAACGAAAAGAAATCTCAGTTTCCGGCACACCACCGCCAATTAGCCAGTATAATCGACCCCCATTCGCTGGTAATCGGTGTCGTCGCATTGTAAAGCCGTAGGGCGAAGCATCAAATTGCTTCACTTCTTCGTGCAGTTTTTCACTTCGCCACCACCAAGCGCGATGAACATAAGGTGAATGAGCAGGGTCCATCAGACCTACCACTGCATGATCTATAAAACAAGGGAATTTTACCACTTCTACAAACTGGTGCGGCTCACCAAACCCTGGAATTACCGGAATCTCCATCTCAGAAGCAGGTTGAGGATTATCGGGATCAGCCATATATATCCAGATATTCCCTTGTGCTTCCCGGACTGTATATGACTGTACATCAAACCGCCTCAAATCCATCTGCTGCTCCTCTACAAGAGAAGGTATCGCAGTACACCGCCCAGCCGGATCAAAGCGCCAACCGTGGTAACAGCATTCCACTTCTTGTCCATTGAATCTACCACAACTCAAGGGCACACCACGATGCGGACAAATGTCCGTCATCGCAGAGACTTTACCATCCTGGCTGCGGACTAGCAGCACTGGTTCTCCCAAAAAAATGCGGCTAATCATCATACCTGGCTTAATCTGATTACTAGGCAGAGCATAGTACCAAGTATTATGTAATACAAAGTTATCGTTATTTTTCATCACTAATTACGTCTGCCTTTGTCACAACGAAAGTTCTGATTTGTGGAAAGGAAGGTTATGCTTAGAAACATTCTTTCAGGTTTTTAACTGCTGTAGGTAAATTCAACTGAGATACTTGTTGGTCGCGTTCGTAATTCTCTCAGATTTAGGTTGCTTTGAGAGAATTACAGGTGTGAAGTTGCATTATTCACCAGAAATTTGGAAAAATACCGTTCTTTTGCGCGGCCCATCCAACTCAAAGAACAATACAGATTGCCAGGTTCCCAGAGCTAATTTACCATCCACAATGGGAATTATCTCACTAGTTGTTAGCATCATTGCCATTAAATGAGAGTGAGCATTAATTGGTTCATCTTCCGGGACATCTCTTAAATGCAAGTCATTATGTAAATAGTTGTCTGATTCAGGTGCTAATTTTTGCAAGAACACTTTTATATCTTCTAATAGTCTGACTTCATCTTCGTTGATAGCTAAAGCTGTTGTTGTGTGTCGAGAAAATACTAAAACTTGTCCATTTTTAATTGATGTTGAAGTAAGAAAATCTTGGATTTGTGATGTTATATTATGAATATTAATTTTAGGTTCAGTTTCAATTTCAATTAACTTATTAATAATTGGCATCTCTTCAATTTTATATTTGGGATTACCGACGAGGTACGCCAACACAGTCTAACGCCTTCTTGAAGGAGGCAGGGGGCAGGGGGCAGGAATTGGATGACTTCTAACTCCTAACTATAGTTTCCAAACCTTGCACTAATCTTTCTATACCATCTTTTGCCGTCTCTTTTTGCAGCGCACCGTAGGCAACGCGGAGGTAGCATCCGTCATCCATACCAAAGGTTGTACCTGGAATAACTGCTACTTTATGTTCCTGGATTAGTCTTTTAACTAACTCCAAAGCATCCATCTGAGTATTAACTTTCAGGAAAAAATAGAAAGCGCCATTGGCAGGTGTAATGCTACATAAACCTTGTAGGCGGTTAAGGGAGTCGAGTACTAATTGTCGAACTTGAGCGATGCCTACGACGGGCTGCGCCAATGCACCTATATTACTCTCCAAATACTCCGCTTTTGCTTGCAATGCCCCTAAAGCCGCATATTGAGAAATTACTGGCGGACAAATCAAAATTGTATCCTGGACTTGTTTGACGGAGACAAATAAGTGTTTGGGAATCACCATGTAGCCAATGCGCCAACTGGCAAAACCGTATGCTTTGGAAAGGCTAAAAAGAGAAATGGTGTACTCGCTATTACTCTCAAATGCACCAGGGGAAACATGTTTTACCCCGTTATAGGTAAAGTATTCATAGGCTTCATCGCTGATATGGTAAATGCCACGAGTGCCACAAACTTGATTTACTTGATGCAATGCAGCTTCAGAATAGACAACTCCAGTCGGGTTATTTGGTGAAATTGTCACTACAGCCCGCGTTTTGGGAGTAATTGCTTGAGCGATCGCATCTGGGCGCAGTTGGTAATTTTCATCTGTCGCCACTAACACTGCACGACAACCAGCCATTGCGATCGCCATTTCGTGGTTGAAATAGTAGGGCGTATTCAGAATAATTTCATCGCCTGGCTCAGTTATTGCAAGAATGGCATTCATAAATCCCATATTGCTCCCGGCTGTCACGACGATACAATTTTCCCCATTGATATTAATACCGTTGAAGGTTTGCAATTTTTCTGCAAGTGCTGTCAGCAACGGGGGAATTCCTTCAACTGATTTGTATAAATTATTAGTGGGTTCGGCTAAGAATTTTGGTAAAAATTCTATCGCTTCCGGTGGTGGATTGTAATAAACAACACCCTGTCCTAGAGAGATTGTTCCAGGAGAGTTTTTAATCAGTTCCCCAACCACAGGAATAATTGGCGACTGTACCGCCTGCATACGAGAGGTTAGGGATTCCATATTTCTTTACCTATTTACCTATCTGGCTTTAGTATCCCTTAATAGGGGACAACCGACTAGTACAGCTTGCTGTAAATTAACTTTTCCCACATTGTATGCTTGTAACAATGTGGGAGTATGTCAAGTTTAAATTGATGGCTCAACAAGTTAATCGTGAGTTAGCGCGGTCTTCTCCTAAAGGGAGACGCCAAGGGGGTTTCCCCCATGAGCGACTAACTTTCCCGTTAGGTAAGCACTAAAATCCTTATTTTCTAAGCACTTTAGTGCTTACTACAAACCCTCAAAACTAGCTTAGACATTGTAGTAGGGGTATGTTAATCGATCGAAATCTGTTGAGGGCCACTTGCTTTGCCATTATGTGCATCTGTTGTGGTGCTGGTGTAACTATTAGAGCGGCTCTGTTGATCCAGCCAGCTTTTTACAGGATCTTCTGCAAGATTGAGCCGAAGCACACCAGAGAATAACCCACCGACAAATGAGACTGGATGCTGGATAAATTCTTTGAATATAGGTGACAATTCACTAATGAACATTTAGAGACTCCTGGCGATGCCATAAAAAATTATTACTTCTTAATTGATCGTAACCTGTAGAGCAATATATGGTTGGCGGTAACGAAAGATACAAATTTTGTCTGCCATGAACTGGGAATAAAGATGAAAGTAATAGCTAAATATTCTGAGTCTCTCACTATCTGAGCGGTTGATGGATTTGGGGCATGATGAATTACGTAAAGTACGGTCAAAGTAAATCTTCTCACAACCAGTTTGCTGCAAGGCGAGGCGTCCATTTGCAGTTTGACCGATTAGTATTGCAGGTGCGATCGCGTAGGCTTATATCCAGCTATTTCTTCGCTACTTTTACGCCATTTATAGTTCCAGGTCGAGCCAACTAGTAGGTTATTGTGCTTGAAGCAATTGCGTCCTGCTGCTTTTGCCTGATATAATGCTTTATCAGCTGCTCTAATTATTTCTTCAAAGTTAGAACCTGGCTCAGGAATTACTGTGGACAACCCAGCACTGAGGGTTATATGAGAACTAACTTGTGAATGACTATGAGTTATTATCAATCTCCGCACCGCAAAGCAAATTCTCTCGGCAATTTTCGTAGCACCAAGTGCGTCTGTGTCAGGCAAAATCACAGCAAATTCTTCCCCACCATAACGGGCGACTAAATCAGCAGGACGTTGAACAATATCGACTATGGCTTTAGCAATTTTTCTCAAAGCGCGATCGCCTGCCTGATGACCATAGGTATCGTTGTAGGATTTGAAGAAATCAACATCAAGGAGGATGAGAGACAGAGGCTGTTGTTTGCGTGCCATGCGTCGCCACTCTTGGTCTATATACTCTTCAAACCGTCGGCGGTTAGCTACTTGAGTTAAGAAATCGATAGTAACTAACGTAGCTAATCGCTGTAATTTTTCGTTAGCGGCAAGGAGTTTTTTATGTAGCTGCGATTGCTCAATCAAGCGTCTTACCCGTTGACGCAAAACTTGCCAGTTAATTGGTTTAGTAACATAGTCTATTGCGCCTACTTGAAATACTCGCTCAATTAACTCAGTATCCTCAAGTTCTGTAATCATTAAAACTGGAGTGTACTTGCTTTCTTCAAGACTCTGTAACACAGAGCAACACTCAAACCCATCCATATCTGGCATGATGGCGTCAATAAGTACTAAATCGGGGTGCAATTGGTGAAAAACATTTATTGCCTCCGTGCCATCTTTTGCCTCCACCACTCGATACCCTGATTGTTCTAGCAGAAGTCGCAGTTGTTGACGGTTAAATTCTTTATTATCAACAATAAGAACTAAAGATTGGTTTCCTTGATCAGTAGCTTTCATCGTTGCTATCAACTATTTTTCATGTAGTTCTAAATTATTGCGTCTACATTTGTAATTTTTGTAGCCTGAAGCCCTAAAAGCAAAGCTATCAAAAGAAAAAAATTCTTTAACCGACAGCTTAATACCTGGCTCACTCAATATTACACACTCAAACTTAGGAGTCTGTACGGTTTCAGACATTTGCTTCCTTATTACAAAACTTTTAACAAAAGCTGCCCAGTTACAGCCGAATCATCGCCATCAAGGTGAACGGTCTTTATTTAAAGTATATACGTACTAATAAAATTTATATGTTACTTAAGTATGAGCTTTACTACCAGATAAAATCCGGCACGGCTTATTTGGGAAACATCCTCTTAGAGTTATGCCAAGTTTGGAACTTTTTGAACTTTAACTCGAACAACAAAATTCCCAACTTCTTAAAGAAGTCGGGAATCTGAGCCTGCTGCATCAACTTACAAAGAATCTATAAACTGCTGTACTTTTTCCAGGAGTGGCTGATATTCGATTTGCTCTGCTAACTCTTGGGCGTTTTGATAGCACGATCGCGCCATTTTTTTGCGTTTCGTTGTGGCGTAAAGGCTTCCCATGTTCAGCAAAGTTGAAATTTCTCCCAGTCCATCGCCGAGTTGTTGAGAAATCGCAATGCCTTGCTTATAGAACTTCATTGCTTGCCGATGCTCTGCCAGAGTGCTATAGGTATAACCAATGTTATGAAGTGTTGTTGCCTCACCAGAGCGATCGCTGATTGCTCGACGTGTCAAAAGAACTTGATAGTAGAGTAATAGCGCTTGTTTCGGTTTTCCTAAATCATGATAGATTGAGGCAATATTATTTAAAGTGGTTGCTTCACCAACCAAATTCTTGACTGCTCGTTGAATTGGAAGCGCTGCTTGAAAAAATTCTAGAGCTTCCTCAAACTTGCCTAAGGCGTTGTAAGCAAACCCAATACCATTTAGAGTTATTGCCTCACCAGAAAAGTCACCTAACAATCGGCGCATCCTCAAAATTTGGTGTTGTAACAACAGTGCCCGTTTCGGTTCTCCTAACTGGGTATAAATTAGTGCTACATCATTAAGAGTAGAAATTTCACTTTGAGTATCTTGCGATCGCCTAAATATTGGCAGTGCTTGGTCAAAATATTCCAACGCTTGCGAAAAGCGTCCAAGACGGCTGTAGGTAGAACCCAGATTGCTAAGTGCAGTTGCTTGTGCTAGCGCGTTGCCAATTTCAACAGCAACCGAAAGCGCCTGATGAAAGCGTTCTAATGCTTTTTGAGGTTGCCAGCAACTGAGGTGAGCTAAACCAAGGTCGTTTAATGTATAACCTTCTCTGGCTCTGTCTGGAATTGATCTAGCCAAGTGTAAGTTCTCCGTTGCCAGATCCAGAGACTCTTGGAATCTCCCCCTCTGGTAGTAGCGGCTTGCTTCATCACGACGTTGTTCCCACTCTTTGACTCGATTTAAAGGTTGCGTCATCTGACCTCAGTTGCATTCTGCGATAAATAGGCAGGACATCTTTTAGGAATGAACCTCTCTTAGGTTTCCCAAATTTTAACCTTAATCATCTATCTTTAGATATAAGACTTAAATAGAAAAATGTGATATATACTCATACTTACAGGATATGTATAAAGTAATTAATACAAATAACCTAGTAGAACGCGCAGCTATGCGTCCTTAGCAAAGACCTAAAGCATATATTCTCTATAGCTTTATTGAGTTTGCAGCAGTGGTTTTTATCTGTAGCAGTTGGTTCGCCCATGATTCTGTGGGCTGCGGGATCTGATAGTTTTAAGATTGCGAAATGTAAAGGGAATCATCTGGCTGCCATTCTGTATGTAAGACAGCGTAGTACACTACCTCATGGCTGTAATAGGTAGCATTCTTTCCGTACTTCATCCCTACCTTTTGAATCACACGCACTGAAGCGATATTTTCTGGATGTGCAATCGCTACTATCCGATCTAGCTTCACTTCCCAAAATCCAAACTTTAAAGTTGCAAGAGATGCTTCAGTTGCTAGTCCCATGTTCCAATAGGACTTGTCAAACACATAGCCAAGCTCAACTTCTTTTGTATTTTCCAGAAACCCAAGTCCACAACGGCCAATCATTGTACCAGTTTCTTTGTGTATTACTGCCCACATCCCAAAGTTGTGTTGTTGCCACTGTTGGATATGTTTGCTTAAACTTGCCTGGGTTTGTTCCCTTGTTCTTGGCGACAGATACTTCATGACTTCTGTATCACTGTAGAGACAAAACAGGTAATCAAAGTCATTTAGATTGAAGTGCCTTAGTTGCAGCCGCGCAGTTTCGATCTCAGGCATAATTACCCCAATTCAAATTTGCAAAATGTAAAGAGAATCATCCGCTCGCCATTCGGAACGACCCAGAGCATAATACGCTACATGTAAGTTATAAAACTGAGCATTTTTTTCGTATTTCAACCCGCATTTCTCCATCACACGACGCGAAGCTGTATGTTCTGGTGCAGTAATGGCGACGATACGATCTAGCTTGACTTCCTCAAAGCCATACCTCAAACTTGCCTTTGCGGCTTCGCTGGCAATTCCTTGATTCCAATAAGCTTCATCTAACCGATAAAGAACTTCGACTTCAGGGCTATTGGGTAAAAAATTCAGCCCACAATGACCAATTAATTTGACGGTAGCTTTTTCGACTACAGCCCATACACCAAAACCGTGCTGTTGCCAGTGTTTAATAAAAAATTGTAATGTTTCCTGCGTTACTTCTTTTACCTGATCTTTAGGTATAGGCCCTCTGGGTGAATACCTCATAACTGCTGGGTTGCTCAAAATGTGAGCAAGTTCATCCAGGTCTTGAGGAGTATAGGGTCTTAGTAACAGTCTTGCAGTTTCTATCTCAGGCATGGTATCAGAGTAGGAAGACAAACGCTACTTTAAACATGCGTATTTTTTTACAAACATTAATATAATGCTCTTACTATGAGCATCTATCAATCTCTCAAAAAATCTTATACGCAAGATCGTCGGAGTGAAAATGACTGGCGGTTGTTTTTGCGTTTAGTGCCTTATGCGCGTCGTAACGGACGGCTATTGGCGCTATCAATGGGCTTACTTGTACCGATCGCCCTAGCTAATGCCGTACAACCACTGTTGATTGGCCAAGCTATCTCCCTAATTCGCAATGAACCAAGCACTTACGAATTTCTCAGGAATCGCCCCATGTCCGAAGGGCTAAATATCCTGGAGGGATTATTGTTAGTTGCGATCGCAAGCCGACTGATTTTAACAGGCTATCAGGGTTATTTAGTACAAAAGCTAGGGCAACAAATCACCGCAGCAATTCGCCAAGACTTATTCCAGCATGTGACATCGTTAGCAGTACGCTTTTTTGACCGCACACCTGTAGGTAAATTAATCACCAGAATCACCAGCGATGTGGAAGTCTTAGGCGATGTCTTTTCTACTGGGGCAATTGGCATTGTGTCCAATTTATTTTCCATGCTGGTGATTTTGGGTTTAATGTTTTCCATCGAATGGCAACTTACTTGCTTGCTGCTAGTGATGTTGTTACCAATTAGCTGGTTAATAGTTTACATTCAGCAACAGTACCGCAAAGCCAATTACAAAGGGCGGGAAGAACTTTCTATATTGAACTCACAGTTACAAGAAAATGTAGTTGGCATTAACGTAGTGCAGTTGTTCCGTAGGGAAAAATTTAATGCCGAATTGTTTCGCGCCACAAACAGCCGCTACACTCAGCAAATGGATAAAACCATCTTTTATGATTCATTTATTTCAGCCACCTTGGAATGGATTGGTCTGATTGCGATCGCAGCTGTTTTGGGCATGGGTGGTTCGTTACTATTAGGAAAAAGTTTAGCTTTTGGGACTTTATCTGCATTTATCTTGTACGCCCAGCGATTATTTGATCCTTTAAGGGATTTTGCCGAAAAATTTACGGTCATTCAAGCAGGTTTTACTGCCATTGAACGCGTAGGCGATATATTAGATGAACCGATAGAAATCCGCGATCGCGCCAATGTGCGCTTCTCAATATTTGATGCAAAATTTGGCTACATAGATGAGATCGTTGCAAATCTAGAATCTCCAAACCTGATTTCCCCGCCTGAACTGGGAGAAATCCGTTTTGATCATGTCTGGTTTGCTTACAAAAATGATGATTACGTCATTAAAGACTTAGATTTTACCATTCATCCAGGTGAAAAAGTCGCATTAGTCGGCCCCACAGGTGCGGGTAAAAGTTCAATCATCCGTCTTTTGTGCCGCCTCTACGAACCCACCCAAGGACGTATTCTCATAGATGGTGTAGATATTCGGGAAGTACCACAGGCAGAACTGCGGCGCTACATGGCAGTAATTTTCCAAGAAGGCTTTTTGTTTGCTGGCGATGTTAAAAGCAACATTTCTTTAGGAGATGGTTATACCATTGAACAGATTCAACAAGCAGCAGAGCAAACCAACATTGCCCAGTTTATAGAAGAACTACCCCAAGGGTATAATACTCAACTGCGAGAACGGGGCACAAATATTTCTAGTGGTCAAAAGCAACTATTAGCATTTGCGCGGGCTGCCATTCGCAATCCTCAAATTTTGGTACTAGATGAAGCTACCGCTAGTTTAGATGTTGGCACAGAAGCTTTAGTTCAAGAGGCATTAAACCAGCTTTTGTTCAGACGTACCGCGATTATTATTGCTCACCGCCTGTCTACAATTCGTAATGTAGACCGGATTTTTGTTCTAAAGCGCGGCGAATTAATTGAACAGGGAAGCCACGATCAACTAATACAACAAGGAGGGCTTTATGCCACTTTACATAACTTGCAGATGTTGGGAAGTTAGGATATTTTCAGAATAATCCCAAGGCTCAACCTGGAAATTGCTTAGTACAGCTTGGCGTAAATTCAGCTAACATCTCAATTAACAAGACTTAAAGCAATATACCCTTGTTAAAGCTAGGCAAACTTCCGCCTTGCAGCGCTAGATATTCATTTGGCCTACAACGTTTGGCGCATCAACCCGCAAACTCATCTGCTCACAACGCACAGTTAACCAAGCCTGACCTAAACCTATTCCAGAAAAAGGACTTTCGGCGGGGATTTCTAACTTAGAACCAATCAAACCCAATACAGACTCAAATTCAGCAGGGAATATCAGCAAATCAGTACCCTTGACGCCAAAAGCAGAGGCACTTAACCACTGTCTCCATGCCAAGCTTTGTTGATTATAGTTAAGACTACACAATTTTCGGTTTCCCTGATGCACAGTAACATGCTTTCCTTGTTCCCAGGTAAACTTTGCTAGTTCCTTTGGTAGTCCCCAAATTTCTCGACCACCAGCCACCGAATCAGCATTATCTACATAAATATGGGAAATCCAACCACCGATTTTTCTTTGGTAATTAACCACAGCCGGGGCAACAATTAACTCGCTGTATTCCAGTACCGAGCCTGACCCATAATGAGATAAATACACACTAGCGAGAGTTTTACCAGGCCATACAGAAATAATTTCTAACTCTAAGGGAATCAAAGGGCGCACTTGGTCAACATTTACCAAATGCAGAGTTTGGATAGCATAGCCCTGAAGTGTCCAAGGTGCTTGTGGATATGGCATAAGGGAGTTAAAAGTTGAGAGTGAGGAGTTAGGAATAAAGTTAAGAATTAAGATTAAGAGTTATCAATATTAGTTCTACTCAAACTTCAAACTCCTGTATAGACGCGATTAATCGCGTCGTACTCCTAACTCCTAACTTCAAACTCCTAACTTTTAACTCATAACTCCTAAAAAAAAATCCCCACTCAGGGATTTGCCTGAGTGGGTGATATGAGGTGAGACTAAATAATCTTCCCAAAAGATGTAAGGGAATTATTTGCTCTCTGTAAAATCAGCGTCAATTACATCGTCGCCGCTACCACTAGATGTGGAACCACCATCTTGGGGTTCAGCACCAGGTGTAGCACCGCCACCAGCTTGTTGATAGATGTTGCTACCAACAGCAAATAGCGCTTGTTGCAATTCTGGCGTGAGCTTTTTGATTTGCTCATCGTCTTCTTTAGCAACTGCTTCCCGCAGTTCTTTTACCAAACCTTCGACTTTAGTCTTGTCAGCAGCCGGAACTTTATCGCCTAATTCTTGTAGCTGCTTTTCAGCTTGGTATGCCAAAGAGTCGGCTTGATTCTTGCGTTCAATCTTCTCACGACGTTCTTTGTCAGATGAAGCGTTTTGTTCAGCTTCTCTTACCATCCGGTCAACGTCATTTTTATCCAAGGTGGAAGCGCCGGTTATGCTGATGGACTGTTCTTTACCAGTACCTTTGTCCTTAGCGGTGACGTTAAGGATACCGTTGGCGTCAATATCGAACACCACTTCAATTTGAGGAACGCCGCGTGGTGCAGGAGGAATACCATCGAGGCGGAAGGTTCCCAAGCTCTTGTTATCGTTAGAGAATTCGCGTTCACCTTGGAGGACGTGAATTTCTACGTTGGTTTGTCCATCCACAGCAGTGGAGAAGACTTCTGATTTCTTAGTGGGAATTGTGGTGTTGCGGGGGATAATTTTGGTCATCACGCCGCCCAATGTTTCAACACCCAAAGATAGTGGTGTCACGTCTAACAGCAAGATGCCAGTTACATCACCAGCCAGTACCCCAGCTTGAATAGCTGCACCAACTGCTACGACTTCATCAGGGTTAACGCTTTGGTTGGGGTCTTTACCCAATACCTGCTTCACAATCTGTTGGACTGCGGGAATGCGAGTAGAACCACCAACTAACACCACTTCATCAATATCGCCTTTGTTTAACTTTGCATCGCGAAGGGCGTTTTCCACAGGAATACGGCAACGGTCGATTAAGTCAGAGCAAAGTTCTTCAAACTGAGCGCGAGTTAGGGTTGTATCCAGGTGCTTGGGCCCATCCTGGGTTGCAGTGATAAATGGTAGGTTGATTTCTGCTTGGGTAACACTAGAAAGCTCTATTTTGGCTTTTTCTGCGGCTTCAGTCAGACGTTGTAAAGCTTGCTTATCTTTCCGTAGCTCAATGCCTTCGGCTTTCTTGAACTTCTCAGCTAAGAAGTCAACTATTTTTTTATCGAAGTCGTCACCACCAAGGTGGGTATCCCCAGATGTGGCTAGTACTTCAAAAACTCCATCTCCTACTTCTAGCACGGATACGTCGAAGGTACCACCACCAAGGTCAAACACGAGGATAGTTTCGTTACTCTTCTTGTCAAATCCATAAGCCAAAGATGCAGCTGTCGGCTCGTTGATAATCCGTAGAACTTCAATCCCGGCAATTTTACCAGCGTCTTTTGTCGCTTGCCGTTGCGAATCGTTGAAGTATGCCGGAACAGTGATTACAGCTTGGGTTACAGTTTCACCCAGATATTTGCTGGCATCTTCAACTAGTTTGCGAAGAACTTTTGCAGAAATTTCTTCAGGAGCAAACGGTTTACCAACTATCGGACAATCTAATTTGACATTGCCATTGCTGCTGAGGACTTTGTAAGAAACTTCCGTAGCTTCGTTACCAACTTCATCGTAGCGGCGTCCGATAAAGCGTTTGACTGAGTAAAACGTATTTTCGGGGTTCATCACCGCTTGGCGTTTGGCGATTTGCCCAACCAAGTTGTCGCCATTTTTCGCAAATGCGACTACTGATGGCGTTGTCCGAAAACCTTCAGCATTAGCAATTACTGTGGGTTTACCACCTTCCATCACTGCCACGCAGGAGTTCGTTGTTCCTAAGTCAATTCCAACTACTTTTGCCATTTTAGGTGCTGGCTCCGTATAACTACAAATGAATGAATGAGAATATAAATGACTAAATTTTGAACCAACAGGGTCAATAAATCAGCCAGTTCAGCATGAATACCTTTGTTTTGGCTTTTCTGGGGTTAAAACTCCAGATATGCTGATATATATACTGAAGCTTAGTGGTAGCCAGTCCATGAAGGGTGGTTTCCCGAACCTTGCTTAGGACGGTTAAACTAACTAAATAGTTTTTTTAGTTATTTCATGGATTTATTGCCTTCACTCTGTCTAATGTATGGGAATTAATACTTTCAGTAATTAGGGTGAACCGTAACGGTAGAGTCGTGTTTGCCGCCTTTAGAGATAATAAGTTACAAAAGTACCGAAAATAGAACAAAATTAAAAGGCGCGTAGGCGAAGCCCACCGCAGGCATTGCCTCAGTTAGGACTTACGCACTGTAGAAATGCATCGTGATGTGCATTACCTAAAATAGGAAGTTTTCAGGCTTTTCTTAATTATCCTGCGATCGTAAATAGACTATGCTGTGCCCTTACGAAAGATATGGTTTTTAACCTTAATTCATATTTGGTATTTCTTGTCAATGCGTAAGTCCGATCAGTAATTCCGTATTAATCGACAATATTTTGGTATTGGGCATTGGGCATTGGAGAAAATACTACTCAGCACTTACTCAAGCCCAGAGAAAAGAGTTTCCCAGTTAATAGCAGGCGGTCTTTGTCCCTGGTTGACTATTTCAAAAATTTTCCTGGAACTACTTGGGTGTAAAAGACATTCTACGCAAGCGTTTGCTACATCAATCCGACTGGTATCACCCGAAAGTGTATCCCCAGTGCCTACAACAACACCGTATTTACCTCCAGTTTTTGCTTTCAGTAGAGTGTTGAGGTCGTATGAGGTATAAGGCCCATCAATCAGGCGTCCTGGACGGATAATGGTGTAGGGTAATCCTGAGTTAATAATGGACTCTTCGCCCTTCTGTTTGGCATCCAACACGCCAAAAGCATTAAGAACACTAAAAGGGAACTGATTTTTACGCTCAATTCCGCAAGAAGAAACGAAAACGAACCGCTTCAAATTGCGGGGTGCTGCTGCCACTAGGTTGCTCACACCTTGGGCATCGACCTTTGCCGGACTATTCTTTGCTTTTGCTTCACTAGATTTGGGGTTAAGGAAAGTGATGCCCCATTCAATCAAGTTTGGGGGTTGGTCAAACTCCCATCGGGCAGAGGGAAAGGCAGTGGTTCCAGTACAACTGATGATGTGGCTTATATCTTGCGTTGCGGCTGGCAGTGTAGCTGGCTGGCGGATGTCACCAACGGCAATTTCCACTCTCTGGTTAAACATTTCTTCAGCTTTTGCGGCATTGCGTGTCAGAACCCGAACTTTCAAACCCTTTTCTAGTAACTTGCCTACCACCAGTTGCCCCACTCCACCAGTCGCACCAGCAACTAGTACCAAATCTTCAACTGAATTAAAAGAAGTCATAAAGTGCCTTTGAGATGGTCTATTGTTAATCTACTCAAAAAATGCGATCGCCTACGGCGCATAGCTCCAAATTAAAGATTTGGCTAATGGCTGTTGACTCTGTAGCTTCCAGGCACACATGTGGGAATTTTAAAATCAGGGCAAACTCCCCAAAACTGAATTAACGCAGTAGCCAGCACTTGAGGTTTCGAGCAAGGAATGAAAATTAGTCAAAAATTAATTTCGGGAATTCTAGGAATAGCTACTCTCTCAGTAATTACTGGTGCGATTAATGCTCATCAACAATTGAAGATAGCTAAGTATCATTCGGATTGCTGATAATGGATCAGGAATTTCAGAAGAAATCCAGTCGCGTTTATTTGATCCTTTTTTCACCACAAAACCAGTTGGTAGGGGAACTGGTATGGGATTATCGATCAGCTACCAGATAATTACTGAAAAACATGGTGGATCTTTTCACCGGGAGAGGGTGCAGAGTTTGTAATTGTAATCCCCGTTCAAGAAGCGAAATCAGCACAATCATCAATCTGCGATCGCCACGCCTATGGCTAAAAGTCAGTGCCAATGTTTTTCAGTCCCTAAGTGCGTAGGCGTAGCCCGTCGTAGACATCGCACTTAGAGGGGAAATTGCGCCCGAATTGTTCGGTTCTACCACTGTCGTCATTACACAAATAGCTATAACCTCTTAGGTAGTAGTGAAATGTCTACCTAGACGCTGTTAGTCGCTCTTGAATTAAGGGGTGAAAGCCTGTGTACAAATGGATATTGCCAAGTCTGAGCGAAATCTTGGCTGAAAATCAATCAAGTGTAGCTGAATGTTCACCTGCTAAAGCAGAGCGGCAGTGGCGTGTCAGTCTAGCAGCGACAGAACATTTGCTATTAAATACTTTAGCATCTGATTCGGTTGACACAACCCAAGGATTAGTTTTAGCTGCACCAGCACCCTTATTTAGTCAGCCAAAACTAACTCAAAGCTTACAAACAGTAACTTTTACCGCAAAACCATTTAACCCTTTGGCGCTGATGCCATTTCAGATGCCAGATGCAACCGCGTCTGTAAATGAAGAAATCGCTCCCCATGAATCGGTACTTTCGTTATTACCTGCCGATCCTCTGGGGACAGAACAGTTCTGCTTGGTTTTTACAGATAAATTTAGATTAGTACTGGTTTTAGCAACCCACAAAAACGGTAAAAAAACCTTTTCATTCTCTTTTGAGCCAGAGGTAGTGCAGCAGGCTTGGCGATCGCTAGGAGCAAGAGTCATGCTTGCTAATCCAGAATTTTTTGCCCGTCTGGATACTTTAGTACAAGAGTATTCTCCGGTTGCGCCAGATTGCCGCATCATGATTCAGTTTAGCCAGTTGTTGCTTCAGGAATTAACAGAAGCAGAAGAGACTAAGGACTCTTTACTAGGAACTGGAGACAAGGAGGACAAAGAGAATAACCCATGTCTAATTCCCAAAACCGAATCCCCAAATCCTGATGTGGAATTGCTCCAAGCTTTCGCTCACGAAGTCCGCACACCTTTAACAACTATTCGCACCATGACTCGCTTACTGCTGAAGCGGCGAGACTTAGATGCTAGCGTGATCAATCGCTTAAAAATTATTGATCACGAGTGTACCGAACAAATTGATCGCATGGAGTTGCTCTTTAAAGCAGCGGAATTGGAAACTACTACCTCAGCAAAATCGCCAAAAACTCAACTCACGCCGATGTCTTTAGATCAAGTGTTGCAGCAGAGCATTCCCCGTTGGGAACAAGCAGCGCATCGGCGGAACTTAACTTTAAATGTTATTTTACCCCAGCAACTACCAACTGTAGTAAGTAATCCGATGATGCTGGATCAGGTACTCACTGGTTTGATAGAAAATTTCACTCGCAGCTTACCTGCTGGTAGCCATATTCAAGTACAAGTTATCCCGGCGGGAGATCAACTTAAGTTACAATTATCGCCCCAATTTGGGTGCAGAGATTCAAGTAAAGCCGCCATACCTGCAACCCCACCAATTCGCAAAGCTCTAGGCCAATTGTTGATGTTCCAACCAGAAACGGGTACGATTAGTTTGAATATCGCCGCAACCAAGCATTTATTTCAAGCGATCGGCGGCAAACTGATTGTGCGCCAGCGTCCACACTATGGGGAAGTTTTGACGATTTTCCTCCCTCTAGAAGTTAGCAATAAACATCAATTTGGAGCTAAAGCTTAGGAGTGAAGATTCATTAACTATTTTTCAAAATTATAAATATTCACTCTAAATTAACCTGAGTTCGATAAACCTCTCCCTGGCTTTATTATGTAAAGCCAGGGAGAGGTCTTTTTATTCGACTAATTTATACGGACATAATATAACCCAATACAGTTTAGTTAAGCATTTCTTTTTTCTCTTCTTTCTTCTCTTTGCGTCCTTGGCGGTAGCCTGCGGCAAGCCCTCCGGGTGACGCTCCTAACGTCGCTAACGCTGCGCTAACAGCAGTCGCTCATGGGGGAAACCCCCAAGAGCACGCTGCTTCACTGCTTTGCGTCTACGTTCAAAAAATTGGTTTTGATAAAGAGTTTTAGCGTTAATTGAACCGTATTGCAATATAACCCGTAGAACTCACGCCAAATTAAACAGTAGATGAGTAGATATAAAACACAATAATAGATCCCCAACTTTTCAGATAATTCGGATATCTATTTACTAAGAATTTTATGTTTAATTACGTTGACCTATTTTTTTTTGAACACAGATAATTCATCTTCATCAAATAGACTTTGTTTAACAATCTAATTAAATTTTTCTGAATTGCCATCTGTAAAAATAGATGTCAACAATGTATATAAATTATGGTTAATAACCAAGTACACATTTCTGCAAACATCAAAAGAAAAACTATGGCAAGTTTTGAAGTAATCGAGAAAGAAGGCTTACGTTTAGTCAAGGTAACTTTACAAAACGAAACAGTCCGAACTGAATCTGGTGCTATGTACTATATACGTGGCAACATTCAGATGCAATCTAAAGCCCCTTCAGCAGGCGGGTTTTTAAAATCCCTAGCCACGGGAGAAAACATTTTCCGTCCGACATATACAGGCACTGGTGAATTATATTTAGAGCCTTCTTTATCGGGATATCACATTTTAGAATTAGACGGTAGTGAATGGATTTTAGATAGTGGCGCTTATTGGGCTAGTGATGGCAGTATAGAAGTAGGAATTGAACGCAACAAATTTGTATCAGGCTTAATTGGTGGTGAGGGATTGTTTCAAACAAAAGTCAAAGGCAGGGGTACAGTAGTGATGGCAGCACAAGGCCCTGTAGAAGTAATAAATTTACGAAATGACCGATTAGTTGTCGATGGAAATTTTGCGATCGCTCGCACAGCTAGCTTAAATTATCGCGTTGAAAAAGCTACCAAATCTCTTTTAGGTTCGATGACTTCTGGTGAGTTTCTCGTGAATAGTTTTGAGGGAACTGGTACTGTATTGCTGGCTCCTGTACCTTATTGGCAAGTTATGATGCTCCGCCAAATTAGCGCCGCGCTACCAAAAACTTCTAGCTAAGAATCATCGGTAAGCTTAACTCATCGTAAGTCTTCCGGCACGCTTTTGTGATCGCTAATTTTCTTGAATTTCCATGAGGAAATCTAGTTATTAGTCATTAGTAGTAATGACTAATGACTAAAATTTTTATAACTCAAATAGGATTGCTATAGCACCACAAAGTTAACTCAGGGGATAATTGTAACTCATCACTCATTTTCTATTGCGATCGCTTTTGGGGTATCGCCAACGCTTGGCAGTTGTACTGTAAATGTGGAACCTTCATATAATTTACTTTTCACAGAAATAGAACCGCCAGAGCGCACCAGCAATTGCTGTACAATTGTTAATCCCAACCCAGCACCACCATAATCTTCATTGGCTGCTGTACGCACACGATAAAATCGGTCAAAGATTCTAGGAATCTCGCTTTCGGCAATACCGATACCTGTGTCGCGGAATTCTAATTGGACATAATCGCTTTGAATTCGGGCACGCACCCATACTTCACCCCCATTAGGAGTAAACTTAATGCTGTTATGCAGCAGACTAATCACAATCTGCTTCAGCCCACCACTCACACACCAAATAGATGGAAGTTCAGTGGGTACGGTGTAGGCTAGCATAATTCCTTTTTCTTGGGCTAGAGGTTGGTATGTACTAACTACTCCAGGCACAATCTCTGAGAGTCGCACCGACTCTAAAGGTGTTCCTTCTAAATTACGTTCCAGCTGCACCAGTTCCAACAAACCAGTAATCAGGGAATTTTGCTGATCGCACTGGGTATTTAACATCTGTAAATAACGTTGTCGCTGGGGGGGTTTAAGATTAGGGGAATTCAATAATGAAAGTGCTGTCTTCATGTGCGTCAAGGGTGTACGCAATTCCTGACACACATTTTTTAGGTATTCATCTTTTAGTTGCTCTTTGTTTTGTAGTTCTTGATTTTGCTGCTGCAACTTGGTAGTGCGTACTGCGATGATTTGACGATTAATTTCATCTTGTCGCAGTAGTTGTTTTGCAAACAGTTGATTCATCAGTGCGCCTTGGGGCGCAGTTGGACAAGTAAAATCAACAGAAATTGGGGATGATTCTGGCGTAATCGCTTGTTCTATACCATCTAATACTTGCTGAATTACTCTCCCTTCAAGACTATTTATAATTAGTAACGGCTGGTTTTTATTAGTATTTACCTTCCCTGATGTCTTATTTTTGTGTTTTTTAAGTGGTCGATGAGCCAAAATTAAACTGCAAAACTGGGGCGATAACACCATCAGAAAGTTTTCCCGTCGCATTTGGCTATCTGGTGATAGGTGAACGGGGACATGATGAGGGAATGAGGGGGATGAAGAAGATGAGGAAGATGAGGAAGATAACAGGGTATTTTCTTCCCCTGCAACGCCAGCTCCCTCATCTTCCCCTGCTTCCCCATTTCCCCCTTTTTCACTCTCGTCAATCTGGCAAGTATAAATGAGATTAGACCCACCTACCAAGGATTGATAACGCGCTAGTTCTGATTGCCAAATTTTTTCTGGTGGTAGCTTTACCCATAAAGTGGCTGCAATTTGCTGCTCAATTAGTAAGTCAATTTGCGCTCTCACTAGTGATAGCAGAGTAGCAGGACTGAGGGACAATGGTTTAGGGGGCGCTTGCACTCCCATAACTAGTTGATAAACAGACAGATCCTTAGCCAGAGAAACATTCATGAGTCAAGTACAACTTGGATGAAGCAAGAAATAACTCTGTCTTCGATTTTCACCTTTATGTGTGCATTTTTTACAAAATTCCTACGGAAATAAACATTAACTATAAAAAACTACATCTACAAGGGGGCAGGGGGCAGGGAGCAGGGG
>NZ_CAXTNE010000081.1:0-28762 GCF_964245445.1 uncultured Nostoc sp. | reverse complement strand
GGGAAAGAGGCTTTTGGGATTTTTGCACAGATACGGTAATCATAAGTGATTCACCAGACTTGATATCAAATAGTATTAGTTGTCGGATTAGCTGATTTAGATTTTCTGGCTTATGGACTTGCCAATTATTTACCACCCAGATTATGTTGCCCCGCTACCTGAAGGGCATCGTTTCCCGATGTCTAAATTCCGACAACTCTACGAATTGCTGTTAGCTGACGGCGTGGCGCAAACAGAACAATTTCACACGCCTGAATGTCCGCCGTCAGAGTTGATAGAATTAGTCCACACTCCAAGCTACGTTCAAGCTTACTGTGAGGGAACCTTAGATGCTAAAGCACAGCGACGCATTGGTTTGCCTTGGAGTCCAGCATTAGCGAATCGTACTTGTGTGGCGGTAGGTGGTACGATACTGACTGCTAAACTGGCACTAAGTCAGGGTTTAGCTTGTAATACGGCTGGTGGAACCCATCATGCTTTTCCTAGTTATGGATCTGGTTTTTGTATTTTCAACGATTTAGCGATCGCCTGTCGCGTTTTACAAAAATTCGGACTAGTCAAAAAAATCCTAATTGTAGATTTGGATGTGCATCAAGGAGACGGCACCGCTTTTATCTTCCAAGACGACGACAGCGTTTTTACTTTTTCTATGCACTGCGAAGTCAATTTCCCCGGTACTAAACAAAACAGCGATTTGGATGTTCCTTTGCCAGTGGGAATGGAGGATGATGCTTATTTACAAACTTTAGCGAATTATTTATCAGATTTATTATCTAAAGTCAAGCCAGATTTAGTATTTTATGATGCAGGTGTTGACCCTCATATAGGCGATCGCTTGGGAAAATTAGCCTTAACCGATGCTGGCATTTTTCGCCGAGAAATGCAGGTTTTGAGTACCTGTATAAGTAGCGGTTATCCAGTCGCCTGCGTCATTGGCGGTGGTTATGCTGATGATATGAAATCTTTAGTATGGCGACACTCCCTGCTGCATCGCGCCGCCAGTGAAGTTTACCAGCAGTATAAACTTTGATGCAGCCGCTTAATTAAGCAATTTTTTCCTTCTATTTCTTCTCTCTCTGTGTCCTCTGCGTCTCTGCGGTTAATTAAAAAAATGACTTTGACAACCAGCACTAGCCTTAACTGAATCATATTGAGTTCTAAAATATAAAAACCTTGTGTGCAAAGGCAGTACTGGATGAACAACGCCAAACTCAGAATATACGAACTAGCAAAAGAATTGAATTTGGATAGCAAGAAGCTATTATTAATTTGCGAAAAGCTCAAAATTGTAGTCAAAAGCCATACCAGTACAATCTCAGAATCCGATGCAGAACGTATTCGTGCAGTAGCAAATAAGCTAACAGCAAAATCCTCGAAAGCTAAAACAAACTCTGAAGATTGGGGCTATATGTTTATAGCTTCAGCAATTGATAGTTTCATCCGCCATCTTGAAAGTGAAGCTGCCCTGAAATCATATCCCGAATTTAGGGAGCGGCGCGATCGCGCCAATGAGTTAATGTATGAATGTGTCGGGAAAAAGCCTTCTCTATTTTATGTGCGTCGCAAAGGCGCGGGGAAAGAAGCAAGAGAAGAAATTTGGGATTTGACAATAGCAACAGACTCCGATGATTTTCCATTACCCGCAAGGCTTGAGAAGCTCAGAAAAACATTAGGATTTAGAGCGGCTGTACCAAAAGATGGACGCGGCGGCATAAAAATACTTTCGGCTCAATTGTTACAACCCTCACGGGGACACGCCGATAGCTATGCTATACCTTGTCGCTTGCGTCTGTTACCTAATCATCAGCATCATCTCGACATTCCACCCGCAACATTGAAACGCATTGCAGCCGCGCCAGTTTGTGGCGAAAATGTGCCTACAGAAGATCAGCTTAAAGCTTGGAAAGCATTTTTGCAGATTGAGGAAAAAATCGCTAAAGCACGTCAGTTTTGCGTGCGTTACGTAAGTCATAACTATAACTTCAAAAGACGAATCAGTTTTGAAATAGATGTAGCTTCAGCTACCCTTGACGGGTTTTATCAAAATTCTCTCGATGTAGAAAACTTTTGGGAACGAGCAAGACGGACAAAAAACGAAGATTTAAAGCTTTTTGAAACTGCTCCCGTCGGCAAAAATTGGATTAGCGGTCGTCAATTAGGGACTGTTGAAGAAGTTGACCCTAACCGTTGTATTATTAGTCTCAGACTAGAACGTGACTTAGCTGAATTCATGGCAACAGAGCGTTATAAGTTGCCAGATACAGGATTTTTGTGTTTTGAGGCAGTTGGTGATATTCAGCAGATTCAGCGTAAGAAAAAAGCTTTAGATGATTTGAATAATGGTTACACCCAAAATTCATATTTAGGAAACTTTTTATTCGATGCTTCTCAAGCTAGACAAATCAAAACAACTGTTGAACTTCAACCACAGGATTTATTATTATCTTCTGCAAATCCTGGACAGAAAGCAGCAGTAGAAAAGGTACTTGCCGCTAAGGATCTTGTTCTCATCCAAGGACCACCAGGTACTGGGAAAACTACCGTAATTGCCGAGATTTGCTATCAAATAGCCCTTCGTGGTGGACGTACCTTAATCGCATCTCAAGCTAATTTAGCAGTAGATAATGCCCTGAGTCGATTAGTTCACAACCCTGTGATTCGCGCTGTACGAAAAGGCAAAGCCGAGAAAGTTAGCGAAGAAGGACAGCCATTTTTAGAAGACCAAGTGATTGGCAGATGGCTAGAAAATACAGCTTATGACTGCGAAAATAATCTCACTCAACGGCTCGAAAATATCCAAGCTTTCAGTCAATTACTCGCATCATCACAACGATTTACAGCCTACCTCCAAGCAGAGGAAGAATTCAATCAGCAACAAAATAAATTCAATAAGAATAAGTTAAAAGTAGAGAGTAACTTTAAAAGTCAAGAAAAATTTTACAACGAAACTGTAGAAAAACAGAACGAAGTTGAATCACTAATTGTAGGACTGAAAAATATACTAAATACTGCACCAAATATCAACTGGGAAGCTCCAGAAGTTACAAATTTTTTGCCGTTTCTTAAGCCATATACAGAAGGTAACAGTTTAGTAGAAGAATTTTTAGCAAATGTTCGTCAAACCATCAAATATACTGATGAACTTGGCTTTGTGCGTCCGGCGCTTGGTGCTTTTGGTTTAGCGGTTTGGTTGCGTGAAACTGTAGCAAGAGAAATTTCTGGATTTAAAACTGCTTTGACTTATGCTCAAAATGCAAGTAAAGCTATATCAGAACTTGCAGCATCAGTACAGATTGTCCAACAAAATTTCGCCTCATTAAATCAGCTACAACCAGATTATCAGAAATATCTTGCTAAACTGCAAAACATACAGCAAACAATCCAGATATGGGAAAACCGCAAACGTGAAATAGATTATATTATCTCAGCAGTTAAGGAATGGAAATCTACAGCACCTTCTCTTCTCTATCAAACTTTGAAAGATTGTCAGCAATCAGGTTTACCACTAACAGAGAATTTATTGGACTTGCCGCTAGGTTTGTTGATGTTTGCTAATACATTAAAATTACCAATAGTACCAAAACTTTACAAAATTAACCTGCCAGAATGGGAGCTATTGACAAAAGCGATCGCTTATGAAATAGACGGAAATTTTACTGATCGGCAGGGTAAACAGCATAACTTTAGTTATTTTTTGCAACAAAATTTTAGTCAGATTCCAATGGTGCTATCAAAGAGCGATCGCACCCAATGGCAAGAAACCTATCAACAGTTTAATAATTATCAGCTACTTAACCCTAAACAGCGAAAATTACTAGTTGAAAATACCCAGGTTTTTTTAATTAGAATGCAACGGACTTATGGCGCATCTTGGGAATGGGATAACATTGACTCTACTCTCACCCAGATTACACAAGAATTGCTAGATACTATTCTTGCAAATGCGCGTCAATGTGTTTTAAAAGTCAAAACAGAAACCGATCAACAGCTTCAGCATCTGCAACGCCAATTAAATGAACTTCAAAAAAATGAAATCCCCCAACAGCAAATATCCATTACTCAAGCTGAAGCCGAAAAAGCACAGCAAGACGCTAATTCGCAACTTGGACGAGTTATTAACATTTTACAAGAACTTAACCAACAAAATATACCTGCTCAATTACGCATTCTAACTGAACAATATCTCGCAACACAATCAAAGATTTGGGAGCAGCCGCAAGAGTTTTCAACTCAAGTTAATTATTGGGAAACTTCCATTAGTCAACTTGAAACCCTAATTTCATCATTAGAACCTTTTGCTGTGCTGGAGATGATTAAAAATTCTCTACAGGAGCATTTATCAAAGGTACAACAAGAAACTGAAACTTCTCTACAGCAGCTTCAAAGATTCCAAATTAGTCTACATGAAATAGAACAAAATTTACAACCACAGCCATCAGAAACTTTAATAGAAGAAAGAAACTGGTGGTTGACAGAATGGCAAAAAATACCGGATAAGTTTAAGCCAGAAAAGTTTGCTGCTGACTTGTTTAATATAGAGTTATTACGTAGCATTAATATTAGCTTTGAATCTTGGCAACAGCAACTAAAAAAAGATGAAGATTATCTCAATAAATATCAGAATTTTGTACAAGATTGGATAGAAAAATTAAGACAGCCAAATGAACGCGACCGCGACGATTTAAGGCGCATATATTTAGATAATGCCAACGTCGTCGGTATCACCTGTGTTCAAGCTGCAAATAAAGGTTTTTCGGAAGAATTCAAGTCCTTTGATGTCGTCATCATTGATGAGGTTAGTAAGTGTACTCCACCAGAGTTATTAATCCCAGCATTGAAAGGTAAAAAGTTAGTCATGGTAGGCGATCATCGGCAATTACCACCCATGCTTGATACTAGCACTTTGGAAGAAGTTGCTCAAACAATTGGCAACACACGAGATGAACTACAATTTTTAGAAGAATCACTATTTAAAAGCCAGTTTGAATCTGCTGATGAAAGCATCAAACAAATGCTAACTACACAATATCGAATGCATCCATTTATTATGGGAGCAATCAATCAGTTTTATGATGGTAAGCTAGAATCTGGTATTTTGGAGCCGGATACAAAACGCGCACATCATCTAGCCGACGGAATTATCCAAGAGTCTCAGCATCTTATCTGGGTAAAAACGCCTATAGAGAATCAGTTTTTAGAGCAACGAAATGGAACTTCTTACTTCAATACTCAAGAAATTGATGCGATTGAACGTCTGTGTCAGCAGTTCGAGACTACTTGGGCTTCTAAAGTTACTAATGGTGAACCGAAAAAAGAAATTGCCGTAATTACATTTTATGGCGCTCAATTAAGAAAAATTGATGAACGCCTGCAATCTGAACTTTTCCCTTCATTAGAAATTCGTACTGGTACAGTAGATAGATTTCAAGGTATGGAACGACCTGTTGTAATTGTTAGTATGGTTCGCAACAATAGCAAAGGAGATGTGGGGTTTGCGAAGAAGCCAGAACGGGTAAATGTTGCATTTTCTCGCGCTCAAGAACTGCTGATAATTGTGGGTTGTCATAACTTATTTACCCATCAATCAGGTAAAGTCGGAAGTATGTATTCCGAAGTATCAAATATTGTAAGTCTTCATGGAGGTTTCGTTGATGTTTCTCGAATCATTTGAAAAGTTATTTTGTTGTGAATTAAAGGCTTAGGTGAGAAATAGCAAATATAAAAAAGTGAGAAAAAGTAATTTTTAAGCTAATAGAAAGAAGTTAAAATTAACAAACTGCCCTGCAAAACTGATTATTTCTCATTTAGAAACAGACTAGAGACTTTTATGACCCCAGCAGCGATGTCTGGCGACAAGCCGCAAAGCGTCTACGCTACACCCACAAAAGAATCACCCCTTTTGTTTGAAGGACTGACTTGGAGAGAATTCAGGAGCCAGAATTCATTCTGGATTCTGTGCGACTGGATGTATAAGAGAGGTTTAGAGCAAGCGATTGTTACGGCAATTACAGTAGAAGTAGGAATTCAAAATGGGACTCTGGCGATCGCGATCGCTTCTACACCTACGCTGCTGAATAGTCCTACAATGGTGATTCCTGGGGCAATTTATGGTCTGCTAATGTTTGTAATCGGCGCTGGATTTTTGGTAGGCTAGTTGTCGCCAAGGCTTATTGAAAACATAAAAGTAGTTTGCCTCATTGCCAAGTCTGGTTGTCCAGTGGTTGAAAGTATTTCTATACAAGCTACACTTTCATTTCTTTGCTAAGTTGTAAAGTGGAATAGAAAATCGAAGAGAGCATCAAGAATATACATGTACGTACTAATTGGTGGTGCAGGCTTAGTAGGCTTAAGTTTGGCGCAAAAACTGGTAGAACTGGGACATACTGTTGCCGTAATTGACATTGACCCTATTGCTTGCCGCTATGCCCGTGAACAAGTAGGAGCAATGGCTTTTGAAGGCAGTGCTGTAAGTACAGAAGTATTGTTAGAAGCGGGGATTCGTAAAGCCGATTCTTTGGCAGCTGTTCTTAGAAGTGATGCCTTAAACTTGGCAATGATAACTCTTGCAAAACACTACGGTGTCACCCATATTTTGAGTCGGATGCGCCACCCCGATTTTGCTGAACCGTTACGTATCGCTGGAGCTAACCATATTGTCAGTACTGTTGAACTATCAGTTTCAACAATGGTGAATGCCATTGAATATCCGCAAGTGGAATCAATGATGCATTTTGAGCAGGGACAGATTGAGGTTCTGAAACTTTCCATCCCCAACAATTGCTATGTTGCTGGTCGTAGCGTTGCCGAAATTGCTCAGGATTCCCAATTTCCTAGTGGTTCGCTAATTATTGGCTATCAACCCCATCCCCACGAAGATTTGATGATTCCTAACGGTAGTACAATACTGGAACCTTATTCAACTGTACTGATTGTGACTAAACCAGGATGTTTACATCAAGTCATTGATTTTATTGAACGAAAATGTTGAGCGCAGTTAGCTATATATAACAATTGGTGTAGCAGGGTAAGCGCATCTCAAATGCTATTGACAAGCGGGTTTAGAATTGGTGTAGATAGTTTTGATGAAACCGTATCCACATATTTATTTAGCGATCGCTGTTATTTTTCTTGCATCTTGTCAATCACCCGAAATTCCACCAAAGTCACAACCCGATGCCATTCCAGCAACCCCATCCCAAAAAATAGTGACGCTGGATAAGAATTTTAAGATAGCAAGCGGTCAAACTGTTTATGTTCCTGTTTACTCTCATATCTATCATCACAATCGGCAGGAGATTTTCGAGTTAGCAGTTACGCTAAGTATTCGGAATACAGATTTGACCAATCCGATCGTTATTACTTCTGTGCGCTACTATAACTCAGAAGGGAAACTAGTTAAAGAATATTTGGAGCGCCCTGTTCAACTTGATGCCCTAGCTTCTACAGATTTTTTTATAAATAGAAATGACACCACTGGAGGTTTAGGTGCAAACTTTATTGTAGAGTGGGTAGCCCAAACAGAAATATCCGAACCGATAGTGGAGGCAGTCATGATTGGTACTGACTTTCAACAAGGAATTTCTTTTATCAGTCCTGGTAGGGTCATTAAAAATCAAAATAACGATAAGCGATCGCCTTTAAAATAATTCCTAATGACGCTCCTACGTCGTTAACGCTACGCTAACGTAATTCGTAATTAAGTTTTTCCTCGTTATCTTGTTCCCATGCTCCGCATAGGAATGCAATCATTAAATTTCCTCGTTCTCATGCTCCGTATGGGAATGCATTCATTGAGTCAGAGACTCAATATCTAACTAGAGGCAGCAAATTCTAATCAGTCAAAGCTCAAAGGTTCATCGGCAAAGCTCAAAGGTTCATCGACAAAGCTCAGAGGTTCATCGACAAAGCTCAGAGGTTCATCGACAAAGCTCAGAGGTTCATCGACAAAGCTCAGACTATCCCCAGTTCCCAATCCCTAATCATCTTCAAGCTTCAACAATTGTTCATCAAGATTTTGTATCCGTCCGCGCACAATTTCTTCCGAGAGAATTCGCTTCCGCATTGCCTCATTGAGCGCTCCTTTTTCTGCTAGGAGTAAACGTCGGCGAATGGCATCAAGTTTACTGCTGTTGCCACTTCTGCCTTTCACCTCATCAGGGCGACGATTATAAAGTTCCCGCAGTGTCTTTTCTGCACCAGCAATTCGCACCTGATAAGCTGAACGCATCTCTTCATAAACGGCTTTTGGTAAGACCCCTGATTTCAACAGACTATCTAATTCATCTTGTGCTGCCTTACCCGTCATCAACTGGGCTTGCAATTCTTCAACCTGTTGTTGAGCTTCTGAAAATTTAGATAATTTTAAACGTTTTACCACCCAAGGCAAAGTTAAGCCCTGTCCTACTAACGATACCAGCACACAGCCGAAGACTATAGCTATCAGAACTTCTCGCCCTGGCAGTGTAGTAGGTAAGCTCAACACCAGAGCCATTGAGAGTGAACCTTTGATGTTGCCTAAAAACAGTAAATGTTGCCAGCGTAGCGGAATTGGGCGGTCAATCCACCGAACGCCTGCTAGTAGAGGATAGACTGTAAGAACTCGCCCGACTTGATAAGCTAAAACTGCAAGTAGAATTGCAGGTAAAGTTTTCCACAGCGTAACCAAGTTTATTTCTACACCAATCAGCAGAAAAATAAAGGTGTTAACGGTAAAACTGGCATATTCCCAAAAACTCAATAAGGTGATGCGATTAGAAGCAGAAGTATTGCCAGAAAGCCCCAAATTCCCGAAAATTAATCCAGCTACAACTACAGCCACAGGGCCTGATACACCGATAAATTGCCCAACCTGAAAAGTTCCTAATGCAACTGCGACCGTCAGTAAGAGACTGCTAAGAGGATCATCTAAACGGGCGAATATAGGTATACTCAAGTAGCCCAAGACTAACCCCACAAGGCAGCCTCCTAGAGAGATAAATAGCAGTTGTTGGATTCCCTCTATAAATGTGAGTGAGCCTGTTGAATATACTTGTAAAATCAGGTTGAACATAACTAGGGCAGCTGCATCATTGAATAGGGTTTCTCCTTCAACGATGGTGGAAAGCCGGGAGGGCACCGGTATTTCCTTAAAGACGGCAATCATTGAAACTGTATCAGTGTTTGCCAGCATTACTCCTACAAATAAGGCAGGTATCCAACTCAGTCCCAGCCCAAATTTCAAGAGTAGGGCAATAATAGCGCTGGAAAGTACAGCCCCTGGCCCAGCTAGTAGAGCAATTGGTTTAAAGGTGCTGCGTAGGCGGCTGACATCTGTATTGATACCAGCTTCAAAGAGGAGAATTGGCAAGAAAAGATCCAAAACAAGGGTTGGATTTAAACCAATCGGACGAGATAATAGCTCAGTGATAGGCAAACCTGCTAACACTAAACCCATAACATAAGGGATTCGCAACCGCCGGGACAGTAGAGCTACACCTGTAGCAAGCAGCAAGAGAATAATTGAAACTTTGACTAATTGAGTTACATCCACTATTACGTTCTGAAAAGTTATTTTGACTTTAGTAATGCTACATTAGCAACTTCAGGGTGTGGGTTCGCAACAGCGAATTTCTTCCACTTGACCAACTTCAAAAATTAGAGTGAATGGTTGCCCTATCTCTTGCTTACTTCCCCAGGCATGGCTCCGTGTTTTGTTTGAAAAATGGTGTAAATGGTTTGATAACGTGTTTACTCATAAAGCTCAAAAAAGAGAGTTTAGGGATTATTTAGGGGGGTTATTAGGAGAAAGTGAGAGAAAAAACCTATTCCAAATGGCAGATAATGCAGTAGGGATAACTTACCATTGTTTACACCACATTTTAACCAAAGTTCGCTAGTCTAGTTTCCTCCCTGTTCACTCAGCAGCGTGGACAAGTCAGGAGTATGTACTCCGAAGTTTCAAATATCGTGCGTCTACATGGAGGTTTCGTTGATGTTTCTCGCCTCTTCTGCTAAACCGATTGATGAAAATCTCAAAAAACTGGTAGACGAAATTGAAGCGCAAAGTCCTAGTTTGTCAGTTTTAGCAGCGCGTGAATTCCGTTATAGTTTGCGGCAAACTCCGGTAGAAGTAAATATTAAGGAACCCCGCCAGTTTAACATACTTGAAGAATTTATTATCCGCGCTGCTATTGAATTTCAACCTCCGCCAACAGAGGATGAATTAGCCTCTGTACTTGGGCTTGATTCTGTATTTATTAAAACTACTACTACAACTCTTCGTTCCTTACAAACACTATCACCAACATCGCCACTAACAGTTACTCCTGAAGGTCGCTCATTTTATGAAAAAGGATCTGTACCACAGCCGCCATATCCTATACAAATTTATGCTATTACAGACCCTTTAAGCGACAAGATAATCTTTCAATCTGAATCTTTAAATGAGACAACGATAAATTTACCTGACTTGGCAGAGTTTATCGCTATTGATCGTACAATTGCTGATATCTTTTCCTTACCGCTTGAGGAAATCCAAAAAAGTATTCAAGTTTCAGGTCTAGCACTTCATGTCCCAGAAGAGGGAAAAATTGTAACTTCCTATAGGGTACTAGCTTCGACTCAAAAAATCTGGAGAAAAATATCGCTTTTCGTTATTTTCGATGCCCTTGAAGATAAATTGAGCATTCAAATAAGAAATGGAAAGCAAATTTTAGAGTCAGTATCAAATTGGTTAGAACTGCTACATGCTGAAGGTAAAATATCTTTGCAAGCATTATGCAAATTGTCAACCGAAACCATCAATTTTGAACGTGAAGCCATTCTCAAGCTGAAAAATACTGAAATAGAAGCTAGACTCGAAAATATTCGCCAAAAGGCGCTAGAAGCTGCCACAAAAACCACTGAAAAGGTAGCTAACTATAAAGCGTTAGGTGAAGCTGTACAGTTACGCGATGGACAAATTAGCCTAGCTTTTTCAGAAGTTTTAAATTCGGCTAAAAGTCAGATTATAATCTATTCTCCTTGGGTGAATCAGGCAGTTGCCAATGAAAAATTTCTAAATTTATTACAGAAATTAGCTAATCGCGGAGTTCGGATTTTAATTGGACATGGAATTGCGCGGCGACAAGAAGATGAAGATAAACCAATTCTACCAGAAGTAGAGAAAAAACTTCGAGCTATCAAAACACCTAATGGTTTACCATCTGTACAGGTTTTTTGGTTGGGAGATTCCCATGTTAAAGAAGTAATAGTTGATAAACAAATCCATCTTTGCGGATCTCATAACTGGTTATCCTATCGCGGCGATTATCTATCACGAGGTGAGTCAGTTTATAAAGTTACAATTCCACATCAAGTCCAGGAAGCTTATGAATTTCTCGCTAATCGCTTCCAAAATCACGCTCAAAAATTATGGGAAAATGCTTTAGAAAACCGTGATTCTCAACTGGCTGTAGAGTCTTTATGCGTGTGGGGTGCGCTAAATATGGAAGATATTGCACTCAAAGAGATAGAGAAAAATAATTGGTTTGAACTTCTGCCTGTATGGTTGAATGTAGCACTACAGGGATTAAAATCGAAAAATTTCTCAGGTGATTCAGCAAGTTTTAAAACTGCACTTTCGCTGCTGAGTCAAGTTTCTATTGAAGAGGCTTTTATTGAAGAATTGCAACAGGGATGGCGTAAAGTTATAGGCGCGATCGCAATTAATAATCCCAAAACTGCTTTCAACTTACTTAGTCATGAAGTTTGGGCGCAGTTTATACGGCTCAATATTGCCCAAAAGAGTGATTCACCTGATAAGTTTATTTCGCAATATACCTAAAATAAAACAAACATAGTATGTAAATTTTAGGTTTAAATTAACTGTTAGAAATAACCAAATTTATGAACATACATCATACCAAACTATCCAGCACGTAAGTACATCTAGTATGTTTTAATACTTATTAATAAGTAATAATTATCTCGAAAGACAGCGAATAAATCCGTCGTCCTGATTTGGTATGAATTATCAACAAAATGATTCTTAACCTTTGATTGGCTTAAAGATAGATTCAGAGATTCGTCTTATTCGATACAATTTATAGGCAGAGAGAGCCGAGGAGAACGAGGAGAACAAGGTGGTTTTATTAAAAGGCTTTGAGATTGAGATGTACACTGGCACACCTCAAGGTGAAATCGTCGGTCTCTCCGACAAAATTGTTGCAGATTTGGATGGATTTATGCGGGAGCCAGATAGCCGCAACGTGGAATATATAACCGAACCATCTCATAATTACGAAAATTTATTGTGTGCCTTACTGCGTCCGAGGCGGGTGTTGCGAAACTACCTCAATGGTTTGGGCGATTATACCTTGATACCGGGGAGTACTTTGTCTTTGAGTGGGAGCGATCGCTTTCTCCGTTCCGATCCAGCAAACCCTTATCATGACTACATTGAGAACACCTACGGGACAAAAGTAGTCACCGCCAGCGTACACATCAATGTAGGCATCAGCGACCCAGAAGTATTAATGCGGGCGTGTCGGGTGATCCGTATGGAAGCACCTCTATTTCTCGCCCTCAGCGCCTCATCTCCCTTCCTAGATGGCAAAACTACTGGCTATCACTCTACCCGTTGGGGCGTATTTCCGCAAACGCCTAGTCATGTGCCTTTATTTGCCAGCCACGCCGATCATATTCAGTGGGTGGAAGATCAACTCCTTGCCGGAAGCATGCAAAATGTGCGGCATTTGTGGGCATCAGTGCGACCAAATGGCGATCGCCGTCCTTATGACCTAAATCGCCTAGAATTGCGAATTTGTGATTTAGTTACAGATCCTATTGCCTTGCTAGCCATTACTGCCTTATTAGAAGCGCGTTTGTTGCAAATAATCGAAAATCCCAGCATCGACCCGTTAACCCAAAGTATCTTCTCTGGCGAAGAACTCGTCACCCTGACTGCTGACAACGAAGCTGCTGCTGCTGCTGGTAGTCTCGATGCTCATTTGAGGCATTGGCAAGATGGTAGAAGTATCCTAGCTAGAGATTGGATTTCTGAAATGTACCACGATGTTTGGGCGATCGCTAAACAACAAGGCTTTAGTTGTTTCCTTTCCCCTTTGCACAAAATCCTCCGCGAAGGCAATGAAGCTCAACAGTGGTTGCAACTACACGCAGTCGGTTTTGATAGCCAGCGCGTCATCACCCAGGCTATTGTCGCCACCCAAGAACGTGAAATCGAACTCGAAAACAAATTGTGTTCATCCCTAGTGGCTTAACTCAAGAAGCATTGGGCATGGTGAAGAGAAATTAGGGACAAGGAGAATTAGGGACAAAGGGAAAGACTTGTTGCAAGTTCTTACCTCTTGTCCTTAATTCTCCGCTATTTCCTCATCCCCCCACTCCCTACTGCCGTCTTCAGACAAATAATAGATTTTCTTGGAGACACTTGTGGTCTGGCAAGTCAATTTTGACGAATAGATAAATTCTTCAATTTCTCTTCTTTCCTTCTTCCTCGGTGTACTTAGCGTCTTCCGTGCAAGACCCTATGCGTAGCTTGCTTCTCCGTAGGAGTATGCGTTTCGTTCTTTTACCCTTCAAACTTCGCTTGCTACATAAATAACAGTGCAATGCCTGCGGCGCGCTACGCCTAAGCACCCTTAAGCATTATGTTTTGGTTCGTAGTGAAAATGATCTAGGCACAAATCAAGTATTTCGAGCAACGCATAATTAATTTCTGGAGATATCTATTGCAAATCTAGAGCTTCGGCCGGGCTAATAATTTTAATGCCGATTGCATAGTTAACTACCGCTATAGACTGCAATGCAGATGTATAAATAGCTCCTACCAAGGACACGCGCTAGGAAGTAGCCAATAATACAGAACTTAAATGTGCGATGCCTGCGGTGGTCACTGACTTGTACTGAGCGCAGCCGAAGTAGCTTTGTCGTACCACTTCGTGGAAGCAAGCTACGCGCAGCGTCTTGTAGAGAAGTGCGGGCCACGCCTACCTACCCTTAAACGGATTTCCCAGATATTGATTATCCCATCTTTTGGGTTCCAGCAAACTGTAAACTTATGTAAACGAAATTAACAAACATAACAATAATTTGTAATAAATAATGACGCGACAGCATTGTATAAAGATAACTTAGAAGGAAAAAACAACATCTTAATCAGGTTTTCCAGTCGTTCATAGAAGTTTGAAGTTTTTTAACAAAAGTTTTAATCTGAAAGCCTGGAGATCGTAAACTTATTCCGTGGATGTCTGTTTTAAACCTTTCGTAACTCGTCAGGCAGTGCCGACATCAAAAATAAACTGAACCATTCAGTTTTGAGTCCAATTATTCTTAACCAAGCAAACTAGGAGATTTAAGGCAATGGTTTTAGATGCATTTGCAAAAGTAGTTTCCCAAGCTGATACACGTGGGGAATATCTCTCCGATGCACAATTGGATGCTTTGAGCGAACTAGTCAAAGATGGTAACAAGCGTACAGATGCTGTTAACCGTATTACCAGCAATGCGTCTGCTCTTGTTGCTGCTGCAACTCGTGATTTGTGGGCAGAACAACCCCAATTGATCGCTCCCGGTGGTAATGCTTATACCAGCCGTCGGGCAGCTGCTTGCATCAGAGACTTGGACATCATTCTTCGCTATATCACTTATGCTATTTTTGCTGGCGATTCCAGCGTCCTAGATGATCGCGCCCTCAATGGTTTGCGGGAAACATATTTAGCATTGGGTACTCCAGGAGCCTCAGTTGCTGTTGGTATTCAAAAGCTAAAACAAGCTTCCCTGGCCATTGTCAACGATCCAAATAACATCACCAGAGGAGATTGCAGCGCTCTATCATCTGAAATAGCTAGCTATTTTGATCGTGCTGCTGCTGCTGTGGCTTAAGCCAAGCATTGCTGATGTTGACTAAATAATTGTCCATAGGACAAAACAAAATTTCAACCATAAAGTTTGTGAAAGGGAAATAGCAAAATGTCAAAAACACCTCTAACTGAAGCAATTGCAGCGGCTGATTCTCAAGGTCGCTATCTCAGCAGCACGGAGATTCAAGTTGCTTTTGGTCGCTTCCGCCAAGCGCCAGCTAGCTTACAAGCAGCAAAAGCTTTAAGCGCCAATGCTCAACGGTTAACCGAAGGTGCAGCTCAAGCGGTGTATAACAAGTACCCTTACACCACTCAACAACAAGGCCCGAACTTCGCATCTGATTCACGCGGTAAAAGCAAGTGTGTACGTGATATCGGCTACTACTTGCGGATTATCACATACGCTTTAGTTGTTGGTGGCACAGGCCCCTTGGATGATTTCTTGATTTCTGGCTTGGCTGAAATCAACCGGACTTTTGATCTGTCTCCTAGCTGGTACATTGAAGCTCTCAAGTACATCAAAGCTAACCACGGTCTAAGCGGCGACCCAGGTGTTGAAGCCAATTCTTACATCGACTATGTAATCAATACTCTAAGCTAGAGTGTTTCTTTAGCCCGGAGAGAAAATCAACTCTTATGACAAGTGAGTCCTATGAGCTGTTTACCTCTCCGGGCAGTTTTATATTCAAAAGAGTGTTAAAAAACTAGAAAAAATTTTTTTCTAAAAAGTTTTCAGTTTTACAGTAAAAACTGAGGAGGTTAAATATGGCGGCTTTGGGACAAGCAGCAAGATTAGGGATTGGAGAATTTGAAAACTTACCATTAGTAGAACTACGTCCCGATAGAACAGAAGCGGATGTAGCAGTGGTTATCCGGGCGGCTTACCGTCAGGTTTTGGGTAATGAATATCTACTGGAAGGAGAACGTCTTGTCAGTGCAGAATCACTGTTGCAGCAAGGTGGAATCTCAGTTCGGGGATTTGTGCAAGCCATTGCTCAATCGGAACTCTATCGGGATAAGTTTTTCTACTCCAACTCCCAAACTCGGTTTATCGAGTTGAATTATAAGCACTTATTGGGGCGGGCCCCGCAAGATGAGTCAGAAATTTCGTACCATGTTGAGCTTTACAACTCACAAGGTTATGAAGCTGAGATTAATTCCTACATTGACTCATTAGAATATCAAGAGAGTTTTGGCGAAAATATTGTGCCCTACTATCGAGGCTTTACAAGCCAGGTAGGACTGAAAAACGTTAGCTATAGCCGACTGTTTCAACTGTATCGGGGTTATGCCAATAGCGATCGCGCTCAAGGACAAAAACAAGGGCGGCTAACCTGGGAATTAGCTAAGAATCTAGCTTCACCCATTTACCCAGTCTCCTCGGGAGCCTTAACAGGTCTGTCTACGGGTGGCCGTGGGGAAACATACCGAATCAGAGTGTTACAAGCAGCTTCACCGAACTCAACTGTAGTGCGGCGGGGTACTGCGGAATTGATCGTACCATACGAGCAACTTTCTAGTAAATTGCAGCAGTTGAATCGCAAAGGCAGTAAGGTTATTAGCATTACAGCCGTATAAATAGGGAATCGGGAATTAAGAAGGAGTTAGAAGTTGTTAGTTAGGAGCCAGGAGTTAGAAGTAAGGAGTTTTGAATTCCTAACTCTACCCCTCCTCTTAACTCCTAACTCCTAACTCCTAACTTTTCCCAACTACTAACTTACAAAGGGAAAATTACCAATGGCTATTACAACAGCAGCTTCTCGTCTGGGAACAGAACCTTTTAGCGATCAGTCTCCTGTAGAATTGCGTTCAAATGCAACCAAAGAAGAGATTGAAAGAGTAATTGCTGCCGTCTATCGCCAAGTTTTAGGCAACAACTACATTTTGACATCTGACCGCCTCACAAGTGCTGAATCTATCCTGCGCGATGGGAAAATTACAGTGCAAGAGTTTGTGCGTCAACTAGCTAAATCTGAGCTGTACAAATCCAAGTTTTTCTACGACAATTTCCAAACTCGCGTCATCGAACTCAACTATAAACATTTGTTGGGTCGTGCCCCCTATGATGAGTCTGATGTGGTTTATCACTTGGACTTATACCAAACCAAGGGATATGAAGCCGACATTGATTCTTATATTGATTCGCCAGAGTATCAATCTAACTTTGGTGAAAATATTGTGCCTTACTATCGGGGCTTTGAAACTCAAACAGGACAAAAAACTGTGGGATTTAGCCGGATATTCCAACTTTATCGCGGCTATGCCAGTAGCGATACCTCTCAACTCAAAGGCAAGTCCTCCCGTCTTGCTAGCGAACTTGGTCGTAATAGTGCATCCGTTGTTGTTCCTCCCTCTGGTGGCCCTTCTGGTTTTTCCTACGTTGCTTCTGAAAAAGGCGTTACCCCCAACAGTACTTTCGGTGGTGCAGGAACTTTTGGTCAAGAAGGCAGACTCTACCGCATTGAAGTTGCAGGCGTTTTTGGGGCTGGGTATCCTAGCACACGCCGGGTCAATCAAGCTGTTATCATACCCTATGAAGGACTATCTGCTTACTTCCAAAGAGTGGTAAAACAAGGTGGCAAAATAGCTAGTGTGAAACCACTTTAGTGTCAATAATCATAAAGACAAAGAGAGAAGTCTGAGCCTTTGCTCAGACCATCAGAACTTCTCCAAAGGAAAGACCGCGCGAATTGAGACTAATGACAATTTAGAATTGGGAATTAATTTTATGGTTGGACAAATTAGTAGTAGAACAAGTAGTCGCTACTTTCGGTATGAAGTAGTGGGTCTGCGCCAAAGCGAAGAAACCGACAAAACCAATTATCCGATTCGTTCTAGTGCCTCTGTGTTTTACACAGTGCCTGAGAACCGGATGAATCAGGAAATGCAGCGCATTACTCGCTTGGGTGGCAAAATAGTCAGCATTCAGCCCTTGAACGCTGATACAACACATAGCGAACACAGCCATGAATCCCAGTCTGGAGAACATTAAAGATTTATCACTGACAGTTGACAATGCCGACGGTGGATCTTTAACTGTAGAGCAGGCGATCGCTAATCTTGAGAGTGGAGATTTAGGTCTGCGATTTTATGCTGCCTGGTGGTTGGGCAGGTTTCGTATAAGTAAACCAGCTGCGGTTACAGCACTGATCAAAGCCTTAGAGGATGAAGCCGACAGGACACCAGAAGGCGGATATCCTCTGCGACGAAACGCAGCTAGAGCCTTAGGGAAACTTGGCGATCGCCAGGCAGTATCACCTTTAATTGGGTGTTTAGACTGTTCAGATTTTTATGTGCGGGAAGCGGCGGCACAATCCTTAGAGATGCTGGGCGATCCGGTTTGTATTCCGGCGCTAATCAAGCTATTAGCAGTAGGTTTGCAGGGAGAGCAGCTCATATCAAAGCAGCCTGATTTATCTCAACCCTATGACGCCATCTTAGAAACCTTGGGAACCTTGAGGGCAACTGAATTTGCCCCTTTGATAAAGGCATTCTTAGAGCATCCGATCGAATTGGTGCAATATTCTGCCGCACGAGCCATGTATCAATTAACTCAAGAACCAGTTTATGGAGAACGGCTGGTACAAGCTCTGGCAGGAGAGAAATTGCAATTGCGTCGAGCAGTGTTAGCAGATTTGGGAGCGATTGGATATCTACCCGCAGCAGATGCGATCGCACAGACTCTTGCTGAAAATAGCCTCAAGCTAATTTCTCTTAAAGGATTACTAGAACATCAAGTAAATCAGATAACACCAAGCACTTTCTCAGAAGGTGCGATTAAAGTGATGAATTTGATGGACTCGCTGTTATAGTCATAAATTCTAGATAATCAGTTGTTATTAATACGTTACAACCAAATCTTTACCACACATAAACCCCCAAGCTAACTGTAAAATCAGGGCTAGGGGGTTTATGTATGATGTCAACTACGGATGACTTAAGCTACAATTGGCTGACAACAAATTACTCATGAAAAATTATTATGAATAACAGCGATCTGGCCCAAATATTGATCCGTGCTGTAGAAGAAGCAGATTCTTCGGATCGGTTATTAGACGCAGTTCAGGACTTAGCAGCAGCTGGTATAGAAGAAGCTGTTCCGACACTAATTGCAGCTTTGGGCTACAACAATCCAGGGGCAGCAGTGGCTGCGGTAGATGGACTGATTGCGATCGGCGAAGCCACAGTGCAGCCACTATTGCAACTAATTGATGGCTACAACTATGGTGCTAGAGCCTGGGCTATTCGTGCCTTAGCGGGAATTGGCGATGTCCGGGCGCTGGATACCTTGTTAGAGGCAGCAAAGACCGATTTTTCCCTGAGTGTGCGACGGGCAGCTGCTAGGGGATTAGGCACTTTGCGCTGGCAGCAAGTACCGCCTGAGAAACTAGAATCTCTTCAGACTCAGGTATTAGAGGCGCTATTAATAATTTCTCAAGATCCAGAGTGGGTAGTGCGCTATGCAGCAGTGACAAGTTTAGAAACACTAGCCATTGCCATAGCAGTTACTTTACCCGATCAAGCGTCGCGAATTACAAATCAACTTCAGCAAATGCTCGATACAGATGTTGATCTCGGAGTTCGCACCCGTGTCAAGTTTGCACAGGAAAAAATTCAGCCGCAACAGCCGCAACAACATCAAGAAGTCTTTGCACCTAAAATAAAGCTACAAAACACTGAAGTACCTCATCGTGGCGGTAGCAGACGTTAATAAATTCAAAATTTCTAGCTGATTCCAATTGCATGGAATACAAGTCTGTTGTAGAGTGCATAGCTGACTTTTCACGGTATCTGGAAAATTTCACTTTTATTTCTCTCTTCTAAAAGGAGAGAGACTTTGAATTTCCCCCTGGATATTGCCACGGGCACATGGTTCGGCGAACTCTGACATTAAAGGCGTAAAGTAGATATGCGATCGCTGTAAAAATTGTTCTAAAACCTGCTGACGACCTGTGATATAATCCGCCTCTGCCATCCAGCCATATTCCTGGCGAATGGCATGGGCGTATTCTCCATACTGCACTTGGTTAGTAGCCAAAATCGCTAAATCGGCATCAAGTAGAACTTGGCTATCATAGTCATCCACCGCAGCTTGGTGGTCTTTAGTGTTCAGAATGATACGGGTGACAATAGTTATGGTACTTTCTGGAATACCCAAATTACTCAGCAGATCAAAAGCATAATCTGCACTTCGTTGTTCATTATCTTGAGCTTGAGTGTCATATACTACATCATGAAACCAGGCAGCTAGTTGAACAGCAGCTAGATTGTTGGTGTAGCCTTGCAAAATCTGAATTGTTTTGAAGACGCGATCAATGTGTTTGAGTGTATGGTAGTAGCGACCAGGGGTAGAGTAAGCTGCAACCAAGTCATTAAAAGCTTTCTCAGCCGCTACCTGGTCAACACCAAAAGGTTGGAGTATGTGTTGCCAGTTAGAAAATAAAATATCCATGAAGTTTTCTGTAGGCATACAGGCAGTATACCCATTCTTAGTATTGGAAAAAACAAGTACATCCTGTTAAAATGATAGGTGGAAGACGCAATGATAGAAGAGAGAAAGGAAAATCCTTCCTTTGTCAGTAAACCAAAAAGTTTTTTCTGAAGGGCGATGCCTGCGGCGGGCTACGCCTACGCTAATAATCAGCTACGTATAAACTGCTTCCCTATGGGACGCTCTGCGAACGCAGAACCCGTTCGCCGTCAGGCGTTCTCATACCACTTGCTGGAAGCAAGCTACGCATAGCGTCTCCCTTAGAAAAAGAGTAGGGTAGGCGGGTTTCCCGCGCCTTCAAAACTTGCGTTAGCGACTGTGCGTAGCGTCATCTGGAGGGCGGGGCATTTTATTTCTTGGATCTCCCTTAAGCTAGTATTTTGGTTTTCATCAATGATTGTTGAGCAGAAAACATAAACCATTGATAATCTAGCCTCTTGTATCTACCAAGACAGCGATGCCTAACCTAGTCATTGCCTACGCTAACTCTAATTATTTAGGCTTAAACTCCGTATACTTGCCACCTAAACCTTCCACAATCGTGCGCGTATTGGCAATTAACATTCCCTCGTAAGTTTCACCCTCTGTTCCTTTTTCGCCCAAACCATCAGCAAACAATTCTCGGTCTGAAACCTTAACTTTTGCTTCTTTTGCTACAGCCTCTATGAGTTTCGGGTTAATTGTCGTCTCTGCAAAAATCGTCGGTACACCCTGCTTTTTTATATCATTCGCTAATGCGCCTACCCGCGCAGGTGTCGGCGCTTCTTCTGTGCTAATACCCCCTAGCGCCCCTTCAATAGGAATTTTATAAGCTTTAGAATAGTAACCGAAAGCATCATGAGTTGTCACTAATTTGCGTTGCTTGAGTGGAATTGTAGTAATCTGCAATTTAATCCAACTGTCTATTCGGCTGATTTCATTTGTGAGTTTTTGCGTGTTGCTGGTATAGGTTGCAGCATTATTTGGAGCTACTTTTATTAATTCTTGGGAAATCACCTGTGCTATGGCTATGCCATTCTGGGCATTGTGCCATACATGGGGGTCGGTTACAGTTTTACCATCTTCTTCAAACTTCTGAGGTTTGGGGACTGCAACTTCATCTACAGCCACCTTGGGAGCAGGATTTGAGGTAGCTTTAATTAGCTTGATTAAACCAGGTTCAAAGTTATAGCCACCGTAGAGAATTAACTTAGCCTGCTCAATTGCTTTGCTATCGTCTGGCTTGGGTTGGTATACGTGCGGATCTGAGCCTGGATCGATTAAGCATTTGAGATCAATCGTATCACCTGCGATTTCTTTAGTTAAGCCACAAGCAACAGTGTTGGTGGCGACTACTAACGGGCCTTTCCCACTGGCTTCTGGTACAGGTGAAGTATCTGTTTGGGGAGCAACCACATTATTAACAGGTGCGGGAGTGGGTTGGCTAGTTTCTGATGTTGGACCACATCCAAGTAGTCCGCATATCAAGCTAAGAGCCGCTAGGGATTTCAATCGTAGTTTGTAAGATATCATAAATTTGATTGCTTCAGTTATATTGATTATCATTATCATACAAATGGGAAATTTATTTATGTTGGAAGTTAAAGATTTAGCTGTAAACTACCGGGGAGTCACAGCGGTTGAGGATGTAAGTTTCCGTTCCTTTCCAGGACAACTTGTGGGTGTGATTGGCCCCAATGGTGCTGGTAAAAGCACGATGGTGAAAGCGATTTTGGGTTTAGTACCAACTACAAGTGGAGTTGTAAAGTTTCGATCTCGCGCTTTGAAACAACAATTAAGTTCTGTTGCGTATGTACCACAGCGATCGCAGATTGACTGGGATTATCCAATAACAGTCCAGAATGTGGTGCTGATGGCGCGGACTGTGCATACAGGGTGGTTTCGCGCACCTTCACGATCATCTCAAGAAATAGTTAAAGATGCTTTGGCGAGGGTGGGGATGTTAGAGTTGCGATCGCGTCAGATTGGAGAATTATCAGGGGGACAACAGCAGCGAGTATTTTTAGCACGAGCTTTAGCACAACAAGCTGAATTATTATTTTTTGATGAGCCGTTTGTCGGAGTTGATAAAAAGACCGAAGCCATCATGTTTGATGTGTTTGAGGAACTAAAATCTCAAGGTAAGATTTTGCTGGTAATTACTCATGATTTGGGAACAGCCTTAAGAAAATGCGACCAGCTATTGTTATTAAACAAACAAATAATTGCTAATGGTTCAATGAAAGAAGTCATGACAGCAGATAATATTCAACGTGCTTATGGAGATAGTATATTTATATTGAATAGGGAAGTAGTTTAATGTTAAATTGGCTAATTGAACCCTTAAGTTTTGAGTTCATGCGCGGAGCGCTGACTACAGCAATTATGCTGGGAATTCTTTGTGCTGTTGTAGGTACTTACCTCATCGTTCAACGCATGGGATTACTAGGAGATGTGATTGCTCATGCGGTTTTACCAGGACTAGCTATAGCCTTTTTCTTAGGTATTGATATTTTCTTGGGTGCATTTATATCTGGAACTCTTAGCACCTTTGTGATTACGTGGATTCAATCTCAATCTCGCATCAAAGTTGATGCAGCGATGGCATTAGTTTTTTCGGGATTTTTAGCCTTGGGTATCATGTTGATCACCCTATTGAAAAGCAAATTAGACCTGCATCAATTTTTGTTTGGTGACATCTTGGGTGTCACTACAAATGATGTAACGCGGACTGTAATTATTACAGTTGTTGTCTTGCTTTTAGTAAAGTTTTTTTACAAAGAATTACTATTTTATACATTTGACCCACTCGGCGCTCAAGCAAGTGGTTTACCCATTACTTTAATTCATTTTGGTTTAACTGGTGCTATCACACTGACAATTATTGCCAGTATGCAAACTGTTGGTGTAGTATTAGTTGTTTCACTGCTGATCGGCCCAGGAATTACAGCTTATTTATTAGTGAAAGAGTTACATCAAATGATGCAATTAGGCGCAGTCATTGGTGTAATTAGCAGTGTAACTGGGATGTATATTAGTTATTATTTAAATGTGCCATCTGGTGCTGCGATCGTTTTAGTTGTTTCTGTATTATTTTTATTAGCATTATTTTTGAGTCCTAGTCAGGGAATTTTGACCAGACCAGAAATGGCTCATCAAAGAGCTAGGCTTCTTAACCAGTTCAAATCTCAAAATCCGAAGTGAGCCAGTGCGTTCCTGAGCCATCCCCCGTGAGGCTTTCAAGGTTTGAGATTTAATACTGTCAAGGCAAAAAAGCTAGAGCAGCAAGGTAAAGTTAGTGCAATTTTATTCATAATTTACCTCAGAATAGGCATTAGCACTATCCCTTTCGATTCTGTAAAATCTAATCAATAGCTCATCAAAGCTTTGATTAAAGAGTCAACTGACCAGTTCGCAACATTTGAAGTGCTAAACTACGACAACTAGAGCAGTCACAGCCAAACTTGGCGATCGCTACATCCCCAACTGTATCACCATTTGCATCTAGGGAAAAAACTCGTGGATTCACTTGAACAGCCAAAGTTTCAGTGGTTTGTGTAGCAGAACTATTTGTTGGGGAAGCAACAGTATCAGCAACTTGATGCGCTGGTGCGTTGGGGATTGTAGCTAGGGAAGGTTTACTTTCTGCGATAGCGGCATGGCTCATCAAGACAAACAAGTAAAAAACGCAAGAGCTACTAAGCAGTGTGAGTATTGTTTGATTCATGGCAAAAATTTAATGTTGTAGTTTATCAAGTTAAAGTTTAGTATTAGGATAAACATCTGCTATGACTAAACTTAACTGTTTAGTTACACTAGTTAGAACTAATTAATAAATACGCACTATGAATAAGAAAGTGTTAATGCTCCTTGGCTGCTCTAGTTCTCTAGCTACAACAATTCTAGCTCCTCACTCTGTCCAAGCTCTGATGCCAAATAATATACCAGAAGGAAATGTATCTGTTCCAACTGTGAATGTTACTGGTACTTCTTCACAGTCAGATTTTCCACAAGAATCGCGAATGTCAGAGAGCATGGTTAAACAGTATGCTCAGACAAAGTTTGGCTGCACCTGTGCCAGTTGTATGAACTTGGCACGTCAAATGCTACAGCAAGACGGCTCTGCCCCGACTAGCCCTGTGGGATTTTGAATTGCCCAAAACATAACCAAATTCTTAGGCACTTATCAGTAATAAAATGCCCCGCACTCGAGAGTTACAAGTTTAGCAGGAGTAAATTAACGTGAGTTCGACGGAGTATTGCCTATTCACCTGAACGATGTCAAAGTAGTATCGACCATTCCCAACATCAGCGTGATTTTCCTCTAATTTTTGCTGAGAATACTGTGCTAGATAGGGATTTATGATGAACTACCAAACTTATATCTGGCATTTCTTGCCGACAATAAAGACAAAACCAGTAAATTTTACTACTGCGAACATGACGCAGTAGTTTTCTATTGAAGCAAGGACATTCAGTAGACCGAATTTTGCAGAACCCTTATCAACCCTTGATTTTACCTTGGGAACACCATCTGCCCAAATCAGCTTCTAATCTACCTTTCAAGCACCTCTGTTCTGGATGGACGAATACAGTGATCGCTTGTGGTCGTCATGGAAAGCCCAAAAGTATCGTCTGAAACCATCATTTTTTCGTCAAATTCCAAAATTTTTCGGTCTACTGACATTCACTCATATTTAAATTAATTATTAGTAAACCAAAAAGTTTTTCTCCAAAGAGCGTTTGCTAAAACGATTGTATTTTTTGATACTTATTAATCCACAATTCTCTAATTAGTAGACATATAGCAATACGATTTGATTCCTGAATTACTCGTAGAGACTCTTTACTGGGGACTCAATACTTGGGACTGGGGACTGGGAAGAAGGAATAAAGGTGTACTGAGTTTTTTTCACGCAATCAAATATGAGTCCTATAGTATAGATTATGATTACTTATGATTAGCTAGCTGCGCTTAGAATTCTCTTGCTGTCAGAGTTCAATTTCAACTTCAAAAACCACTACTACAGCGGGCGCGTAAATCCAGCTACCATCTCAATTAATAAGACTTGGGGCAAAATCCCCTTGTTAAAGGTAGGCAAACTTCTGCCACAGTGTACTAAATATGGTGACAGCTAAATGAAAGCGTCAAAATAGAAGACACAGGGTTTGTACAAAAAGCCTTGCCTTGATTAACGGAGTTTATTATCAGTGGTATTACAAGTAGAGACAAGCACCTACGAAGCTAAAACCCAAGAAATTGCTAAACAACTTCTAGCAGCAACGTCCGAAAATCGTTCGTTTTTTTCTTCCCTGCGGGATCAGATGCGCTGGGATGATAAATTACTAGCTTGGGCGATGAGTAATCCTGGGTTGCGGGTGCAACTATTTCGGTTTATAGATACGCTACCTGCTTTGCACAGTAAATCAGAAATTGCCTCACATTTACAAGAATATTTAGGCGATGAATCTGTAGAATTACCGGCAGCTTTGAAGGGAATGCTAAACTTTGCTAATCCCGATTCGATGCCAGGACAAGTTGCTGCTACAACCGTTGGTACAGCCGTTGAAACTCTTGCTCATAAATATATTTCTGGGGAAAATATTAAACAAGTCATCAAAACAGTTGAACGACTGCGAAAAGAGAAAATGGCTTTCACCATCGATTTACTTGGTGAAGCAGTAATTACCGAAACCGAAGCGCAGTCTTATCTAGAACGCTATCTAGAATTAATGCAACAATTGGTAGAAGCCTCGAAGAATTGGTCAGCTATTCCGGCTATTGATGAGGCTGATGGCGAAGCAATCCCAAAAGTTCAGGTTTCTGTTAAGTTAACGGCGTTTTATTCCCAATTTGACCCTTTAGATGCTAAAGGTAGTGAGGAGCGAGTTAGCGATCGCATTCGTATTCTCTTACGTCGTGCTAAAGAATTAGGCGCAGCTGTCCATTTTGATATGGAACAGTATGCCTATAAAGACATAACTCTTAGCATCCTGAAAAAACTGCTCTTAGAAGAAGAGTTTCGGCAACGCACAGATGTTGGGATAACTATTCAGGCATATCTGCGTGATAGCGAGCAAGATACTAAAGACGTAATTTCCTGGTTGAAAGAACGTGGCTATCCCCTGACAATCCGCTTGGTAAAAGGCGCATATTGGGATCAGGAAACTATCAAAGCAGCGCAGAAGCATTGGCTACAGCCAGTTTACAACGACAAAGCGGCAACTGATGCTAACTTTGAAACGATCACTCAGTTATTGCTAGAAAATCATCAATATGTTTATTCTGCCATTGGTAGCCATAACGTGCGATCGCACTCTCGCGCCATTGCCATAGCTGAAAGTTTAAATGTCCCCCGCCGTCGCTTTGAATTGCAAGTCCTCTACGGCATGGGTGATAAAGTTGCAAAGGCATTGGTTGACAAGGGTTATCGAGTCAGAGTTTACTGTCCTTACGGTGAATTATTACCTGGAATGGCGTATTTAATTCGTCGGTTGTTGGAAAATACAGCTAATAGTTCTTTTTTACGGCAAAATCTCGAAAATCGACCGATTGAAGAATTATTAGCGCCGCCGCTTGTTAAAGAGGAGAAGAACTCTTTAACTCCTAACTCCTCACTCCAAACTCCTAACTCTCATTTCCTCGGTGCTGCTGATACCGATTACGCCCAAGAAGAGGTAAGAACGAAGGCGACGCAAGCTTTCCAAAGCGTTCGCCAACAGTTGGGTAAAACTTATTTACCCCTAATTAATGGCGAGTATGTTAATCCGCCGGAATTTGTTGATTCTCTCAATCCTTCTAATTTCAGTGAGGTAATTGGTAAGGTTGGGTTGATTAGCGTTGAACAAGCAGAACAAGCAATGCAAGCTGCTAAAGCTGCCTTTCCTGGATGGAGGAAAACACCAGCTAAACAACGCGCTGATATTTTGCGGAAAGCGGGTGATTTGATGGAACTCCGCCGCGCTGAACTTTCAGTTTGGATAGTTTTGGAAGTTGGAAAACCAGTCAAGGAAGCTGATGGAGAGGTTTCGGAAGCGATAGATTTCTGTCGGTACTACGCTGACGAGATAGAACGGTTAGATAAAGGTGTGAATTATGACATACCTGGCGAAACTAATCATTATATCTACCAACCACGCGGTATTGCTGTAGTAATTTCTCCCTGGAATTTCCCGCTAGCGATCGCTTGTGGAATGACTGTTGCAGCTTTAGTTTCAGGTAATTGCACTCTCCTAAAACCTGCGGAAACATCTTCTGTAATTGCAGCCAAACTCACAGAAATCTTGGTAGATGCTGGTTTTCCCAAAGGTGTATTTCAATACGTACCTGGCAAGGGTTCGCAAGTCGGCGCTTATTTGGTAAATCATCCAGATACTCATGTAATTGCTTTTACGGGTTCCCAAGAAGTCGGCTGTAAAATTTACGCAGAGGCGGCAATCTTAAAACCCGGACAAAAGCACATGAAACGGGTGATTGCTGAAATGGGTGGCAAGAATGCCATTATTGTGGATGAAAGTGCTGATTTAGACCAAGCTGTTGTGGGGGTAGTGCAGTCGGCATTTGGTTACAGTGGACAAAAATGTTCTGCTGCTTCAAGAGTGATTGTGCTGCAACCGATTTATGATGCCTTTGTGCAACGGTTGGTAGAAGCGACAAAATCCTTGAACATTGGGAAAGCAGAGTTACCAAGTACACAAGTTGGGCCAGTGATTGATGCCAATGCCCGCGATCGCATCCGCGAGTATATTGACAAGGGTAAGGCAGAAGCACAATTAGCCTTGGAATTACCAGCACCCGAACAAGGATATTTTATCGGGCCTGTGATCTTTAGTGAAGTATCGCCAAATGCGGTAATTTCCCAGGAAGAAATTTTTGGCCCTGTGCTGGCGGTAATTCGGGTGAAAGATTTCCAGGAAGCGTTAGCAGTCGCCAACGGTACAAACTACGCCTTAACTGGAGGACTTTATTCTAGAACACCTTCGCACATTCAGCAGGCGCAGGCAGAATTTGAAGTTGGGAATTTGTACATCAACCGCAATATTACAGGAGCGATCGTTGGACGGCAACCCTTTGGTGGATTCAAACTTTCTGGAGTCGGTTCTAAAGCAGGCGGCCCTGATTACCTCTTGCAATTCCTCGAACCACGCGCGGTGACAGAAAATATTCAGCGCCAAGGTTTTGCACCAATTGAAGGTGCTGAGTAAAGCAATTCGCAATGATGCTCTCTACGAGACGCTATGCTGAAAGCGTTGGCTTTCGTAGAGAAGGCTTTACGCTAACGCAATTACGTTTTGTAATGAAGATTTAACCCCGACACAAAACCTGCTACCTGTCTTGCTGGGGACTTAAACCCCCACCACTTGTTAAAGCTTGTAAGGTGGGCAATGCCCACCTTATACAGCAGATTGCAGGTTTATGAAGTACAGTAGCAACAGTCTGTAAACCAGT
>NZ_CAXTNE010000080.1:0-28784 GCF_964245445.1 uncultured Nostoc sp. | reverse complement strand
ATTCTTGTCCTCCCCATTCCCAATATCTATTGGGCACAAATGCCTACTAGCTGCGTCAACTATCTTAATTTGTCTGCTTTAGTTTTTCTGGTGCAAAAGTTCCAGAAGCAGGGAACGAACAACTACCAACTCATCAATCCTGTACTAAGCATAAATACTTATAGACTAATGGTTAGTAGATTCAATCATCAAAACGAGCAATGGCATGTATGGGTAGTTAATGCATCATTCAAATTTATGAAATCATCTTTTATTGTTCAAAGTTGGCGACGACTACTCAAGTCTCTTTTTCCAATTCTCATTTTAATATCCTTTTTTACTGTATTGTTGGTGGATAGTTTCACTCCTACCATTGCACAGATACCCCGTCAGGAAATTCGCGGGGTTTGGATGACCACTAATGATTTTGACACCCTTAAAAATCGGGACAAAGTGCAGGATGCGGTGAGTCAATTACGCCAGATGAACTTCAACACTATCTATCCTGTGGTGTGGAATTCTGGCTATGTGATGTATCCTAGTGCGATCGCACAACGTGCAGGTATTCAACCTTTTGTCTACAAAGGTTCAGATGGGCATGATATTCTTTCAGACCTGATTAACCAAGCCCATCGCAAAGGATTGCTAGTAATTCCCTGGTTTGAATTTGGTTTCATGGCTCCTCCAACCTCAGAATTGGCAATGAATTATCCTGATTGGTTCACACAAAAGCGGGATGGTAGCCAAACTTCAATCAGTGCGGCTGGTGAGGTGATGTGGCTCAATCCATTCCATCCAAAAGTGCAACAGTTTATCACTAATCTAGTGCTAGAAACTATCACCCAATATGATGCCGATGGCATTCAGTTTGACGATCACATGAGTTTGCCTCACGAATTTGGTTACGACCAATATACAGTTGCTTTGTACACCAAAGAAACGAATAATCCTCCGCCAAATAATCCCCAAGATGCGGCATGGGTAAAGTGGCGGGCAGATAAAATTACGGCGTTCATGGTACAACTTAACCAAGCTGTAAAGCAGAGAAAACCCCAGGCGATTTTCTCTGTTTCTCCTAATTATTATGATTTTGCTTACAAGTTTCACCTGCAAGATTGGCTGGGTTGGATGCGGCAAAATATTGTGGACGAGTTAATCGTGCAAATTTATCGTCCGGATCTGCAAAGTTTTGTGGCTAATATTTCCCGCGCAGAAATTCAAGAAGCGCAACAAATAATTCCAACTGGAATTGGCATTATGACAGGGTTACGAAATAATCCAGTTCCCATGCAGCAAATTAAGTCTCAGGTGCGGGCTGCCCAAGAACGCGGTTTAGGCGTAACTTTCTTTTATTATGAAAGTCTTTGGAATGATGCTCTAGAACCTTTAAACGAGCGCCAAGCTGGATTTGCAACTTTCTTTCGATCTCCTGCACTCCGCGCCAAAATTGAATGAACGTGAGTTTGACGAAGCTAATAAGATTCACTTTCAAGATTTATGCAAAGGTAAGTATTTTCGTTATTGCAAGCGTTGGCGCAGCCTCTCGTAGAGAAGCGAAGTAATCTCGTCAAAACTGGGATTGTTTCACTAGGCTACGTTCCGCTTGCAATTTTTTATGGCTGATGGTATTGCGTAGCCGCTTTACGACTTATCGTACTTTTAAAAGAGCGAACGCCTAAAACAAAGTATTTATTAATACATTTAAATAGAAGTAAATATCCTGGTAATTAGTTAGACAGCGCTCTCGGATTGGGAATACTGACAATTAGGGTAATGGATTGCTGCAATCCGTTGAGGTAGACCTAGTTCCAACCTCTTCCCTAAAGCACAGTCTTTCTAGGATTTTACTTATATGAAAACCGTTCAAGTTGAATACGCAGGTCGAATCGAAGTTAAAAGGGGTGAGACTCCCAAAGAGCTATACTCCCACCAGAACGAAGCAATCAAAGCACTGAATGAAACTAATAAAGATGCCTTTGAAGGCTTACTAGTTCTACCCACAGGCGGCGGAAAAACTTTGACAGCAATTCACTGGCTACTACGTAACTTCATTAACAACAAGAAAAAAGTTCTATGGATTGCTCATCGTCATGAACTACTTGACCAAGCATTTGAGACACTTCGACTTAGTGCCTATTCATCATTATTGAGTAATGTATCAGGATTTAGATACCGCATTATCTCAGGTCATTCTAAACATGGACGACCTGTACACATTGAACCCAGTGATGACATCATTATTGCCAGTAAAGATAGTCTAAACAGTGGGCTTGATTACTTGTTGACAAACTGGATCGGTCACTTACAAGAAGTTCTTTTGGTAGTGGATGAAGCACATCATGCAACAGCTAAGACCTATCGTAAATTAATTAATGCTGTCAAAGATGATCTAAAGAAACGAGGTCATGAGAACGGCTTTCAAATGCTAGGGCTAACAGCTACTCCTTTCCGAACAGATGAGAGTGAAAAGAGTTTGCTAAAATTAGTTTTTCCCAAAGATATTATCTTTTCAGAACACCTAAGAAACTTAATTAATAGAGGAATACTTGCCGAACCTATTTTTGAAAATCTCAAAACGAAGATAGAGATAAAGAAAAAATTAACAGCCAGGGAAATAAAAAATATTGAAGACTTTGATAAGCTGCCAAAAGATATTGCTGAGGAGATTGCTAAATCTTATGAGCGGAACAAGATAATTGTTAGTCATTATATCAATAATCGGGAAAAGTATAAACCTCTTTTGATTTTTGCAATCGATATCATACATGCAATTGCCCTGAACAAACTGTTTAGAGATAAAGGAATTAATTCTGATTATGTTGTATCTTCAGTTCAAGATTTAACTACAGGTAGTACAGTTGCTGCAAAAGACAATAAAGAAAAAATACAAAAATTTAGAAATGGAGAGCTTGAGGTATTGATCAATGTAGAAATATTAACTGAGGGAACAGATTTACCTAACGTACAAACTGTTTTTCTCACAAGACCTACCGCGTCCACAATATTAATGACACAAATGATAGGGAGGGCTTTACGTGGGCAAAAAGCAGGCGGCACAGAAAAAGCCTATGTAGTCAGCTTTATTGATGACTGGGAAGACAAAATTAACTGGGTGAACCCAGAAAAGCTTCATTTTGAAGATGATGCAGAATTTATTGAGAAAGATATTCCATCAGGTAATAGAACTGCTCGGCTAATATCTATTGAGATGATCGAGGAATTCGCCCGTATCATGGATGAATCAATTGATACTACTGGGTTAGAAAAATTAGTATTTTTGAAAAGGATTCCTCTTGGAATTTATCGTTTTTCCATTCTTGAACCGTCTGAAGGATATGAGCCTAAGCCTACCAACTATGATGTGTTGTTATATGATGACACAGAAGAGGCATACGACAACTTTGTACAAGATTTGAAAGTTCTATTTCAAAGTATTGATTTACAAGACAGGGAAATATTAACCCAAGTAGAACTTGATCTTCTTTTGAAAATTGCAAAGGAAATTTATTTTCCTGACTATCAAACATTACTGGGCTATAGAGATGAAGATGTGAAAAATATCTTGCGTTTCTATGCTCACAATGAACAAAAACCAGAATTTCTAGCCTTCAGCGAGAGAAGAAAATGCGATTTATCTATTGTAGCAAGACATATCTACGACAATTCATTAGGCGGTAGAGCAGAAGCTGACTATATCAAATCACTTTGGAATGATGAAAACTCTTTTTGGCAAGTGCTATTCAGTTATAACAAGCTATATTTCATGAAGCAATTGGCTATTGAAATTATGAAGATTGCAGACCCAGACATATATGGTGATCGTATAGTCGGATCAATACCAACTGTAATTCCAGACACTATACCAATAGAGAAGTTAACTCTATATGAAATCAAAGAGCGAGATATTGTTGAATACAGAAAAATTAAAAATGCTGTATTCGCCAAGCAGACAGATGCAAAAGGGTTTATAACTTGTGCAGTCAGTGGAATTAAAAGCCAGATGCGGAGAGATTTTCAAATCGATCACATTAAACCTATGTCTCAGGGTGGTTTAACTACCATAGATAATCTGCAATTGCTGACACGTAAAGCCCATGTAGAGAAAACCCGTAGAGAAAATACAAGACGATAGTATTTTAGAGAATGTCTGAGAAGTATCAAATATTTGCTGATTTTTCCTTAAAAAATGGGTAATAAGAGTCTCAAAGTCCCCCTTTTTAAGGGGGATTTAGGGGTATCTCTAAGCGTTTGGTATATGCAAAAAAATTTTCAGACACCCTCTAAACCTTACTTGACTGAAAACAAGTTACTAAAAATTGTAGTTTGTGGCTTCTCTCCTAAAATTATGCTCTAAAATTTATCTAAATTCATTAAAGCCTTAGCTTATGCTTTTTACCGAACTCATACCGCTAGTTAAAGAATTATCCCACACTGATAAACTCTTACTAATGCATTTACTGGCAACCGAATTGTTGAAAGAATCAAGTTTAGTTCCATTGGATGCTCAGGAGAAAGTAGCAAGTCTTGGCTTATATGATTCTTTTGAGGCTGCTGCTGTTTTAGGGAAGGCATTAGCAGAAGAAAAAGCGGTAACACATGGTTGATAAAGTTAGATTTACATTTACTGAGGGAAATCCAAAACTCGGTACATTTAGTACGCTGCCTTATCTACCGCTAATTCTCACTTATCAGAATAGTTCTGTAAATGTATTAGACTTGCTAGATACTGTTTCTAGTGTCAACGTATTGCCCTACGAAATCGGGTTAAGGCTGGGAGCAGCTTTAAAATGTATGGTGTCACTCAAAAGAGACTTATGACTTTAACCCTTAACTTGCCACCAGAATTAGAACAGTATCTTGCACAACAAGCTAAACAGCAAGGGCTTTCTGTTGAAACATATACTTTGCAGATTTTGCAAAAATATATTCTGCCAAAAGAGAAACAGTCTAAGTTAGTTAATGCGCTTCAGTCTTGGATTGATGAAGGTGATGCTGATGAGCAGCAAGAAACAGGAGAGTACTTAATTCATGCCTTAGATGAGGATCGTTTATCTGATCGTAAATTATTCCCTGTTGAGTTAAAAGGTATAACTTGGTGAGTCAAGTTATTTTGTTAGATTCAGGGCCACTAGGTTTAGTTACAAATCCAAAGTTGTCTGCTGAAAGCCTTGCTTGTACTCAATGGCTGCAACTACTACTTTCCTCTGGCAGTCGAGTTATAATTCCTGAAATCGCTGATTATGAAGTGGGCGAGAATTATTAAGAGCAAACAAAGTTAAAGGTATTGCTCGCTTAGATGAATTAAGTCAACTTCTAGAATATCTACCCATCACAACAACTGCAATGCGTCAAGCTGCATTATTCTGGGCACAAGCTCGTCAACAAGGACAACCAACAGCTAGTGATAAGACGATTGACGGTGACATAATTTTAGTAGCCCAGGCTATAACTCTTAACGTTACAGATGTTGCGATCGCAACAACTAATGTTGGTCATTTATCAAGGTTTGTTTCAGCCGATTTGTGGCAGAACATTAAAACAAGTTGAGTGAAACCCAACATTATTTAGGTTAACGTTAGGTTTCACTGCATTCAATTAGCTTGATTAGGCGGTATTTCTTCAGGTAGTGCTTCCGCCGGGGGAGCGAGTACCGCATCCGGCGCAATTTCTTCTACAGGAATCGGTTGCTTCTCCTCAATTTCAAAGTCTGGTTGCGCTGCTTCCACCAATTCAGGAGATGGGGGATGTGGTGGAATCGCTTCCGGTACACTCTCGGTTTTGGCTTCGGTGTCAGTAGTAACTGTCTCCTCTGCTGGTTTTTCTGGTATGGCAGTAGTTTTGTCGATAATCTCAACAGTAGGTTTCTCTGCTAGTACAGAAGTAATGTTTTCAGGTTTAGGGGTTGTGGGTGTTTTTTTACTCCCAGTTTGTTGTACCTTGTCTTTCACACCACTGAAGGTGCTACCAAGACTTTTTTGCAACTGGCCCAGCCGTTCCTGAAGGGAGAACTTATTTACCTGTTCCTGAATGCCAGTTTTCACTGTCTCAGGACTGGGTACTTGGGTTTGTTGTGGCTGCGGGGTCAGTTGGCGACGTAATGATAAAGTTTGCCAGCCAAACCAGACCAAAAGAGCCACACTAGCCACATGACCCAGTAATAAACCCCCAGTAATGCGTGGTGCAAACACCCATAAAACTAAGGCGTAGAAAAGTCCTACACCACTCCAGATAAAGTCATTCTTGCGGTGGATTTCTGGAAAAAAGAAAGCTGCTATATAAATGGCTAAACTACCAAGACCGACCACCAAAGCTAGGACAAATGCCAGCATTATTTGGTTACTCCTTTCACTATTGGGGATTGGGGATTGGGTATTGGGTATTGAGTACTAGGAAAGAATTTCTCAGTCCCCAGTCTCTAATCCCCAGTCCCCAATCCCTTAATTAACAATTTTGCAAGTCAATTGTTGATTTAGATACAAATTAAAATTAATTATCCGTGTTAGTTGTGGATTTTTGTCATTTATTCAAGTCTTAAGGTCTTCTTTAGGAGAGAAGGGAAAATATCGGACTACCCTTAAAGTAAAAGGATCTGCAAGAGTTAGCCAGAAATTTTTTATGACACTACAAAGCTTTGGTGTGATTGGATTAGCCGTTATGGGTGAGAACATCGCTCTAAACGTGGAGCGCAATGGCTTCCCAATTGCAGTTTACAACCGCTCCCGAGAAAAAACGGATGCGTTTATGGCGCAGCGTGCTACAGGACGGAACGTCAAAGCCGCCTTTACTTTGGAAGAATTTGTTGCCTTATTGGAACGTCCCCGCAAAATCCTAGTAATGGTGCAAGCTGGTAAACCAGTGGATGCGGTGATTGCTCAACTCAAACCCTTGTTAGAGGAAGGCGATATCATTATCGACGGTGGCAACTCTTGGTTTGAAGATACGGAACGACGCACTCAGGAATTAGAACCCGCAGGGCTTCGGTATCTTGGTATGGGTGTCAGTGGCGGTGAAGAAGGAGCGCTAAATGGGCCTTCACTGATGCCTGGAGGTACAACAAGCTCTTACGAGTTTCTATCGCCAATTTTCAACAAAATTGCTGCCCAAGTCGATGATGGCCCTTGTGTAACCTACATTGGCCCTGGTGGTTCTGGCCACTATGTCAAAATGGTACATAACGGCATTGAGTACGGCGATATGCAGCTAATTGCTGAAGCCTACGACTTGCTAAAAAGTGTCGCAGGATTAGACAATAATCAGCTACATGAGGTGTTTGCTGAATGGAACACCACCGATGAACTCGATTCATTTTTGATTGAGATTACTAAGAATATCTTCCCATATATTGACCCAGAAACAAATAAACCCCTGGTGGATTTGATTGTTGATGCAGCAGGTCAAAAGGGAACTGGACGCTGGACTGTGCAAACTGCATTGGAATTGGGAGTCTCTATTCCCACAATTACAGCAGCAGTTAATGCCCGGATTATCTCTTCTATTAAAGAGGAACGGGTTGCAGCATCTAAAGTCCTCACAGGCCCCAGTGGCAAATATGACGGGCAAACTAAGGACTTTATCAATAAAGTACGTGATGCTCTCTATTGCTCAAAAATCTGTTCTTATGCTCAAGGGATGGCGTTGCTATCCACAGCTTCAAAAACATATAACTGGAATTTGGATCTGGGCGAAATGGCGCGGATTTGGAAAGGTGGTTGTATTATTCGCGCTCGCTTTTTGAATAAGATTAAGAAGGCTTTTAGCGAAAATCCAGCTTTGTCTAACTTGCTGTTAGCTCCCGAATTTAAGCAGACAATTCTCGACAGACAGACTGCTTGGCGGGAAGTGATTGCGACAGCTGCAACACTGGGAATTCCAGTACCCGCATTTAGCGCATCCTTGGATTATTTTGACAGCTATCGCCGCGATCGCTTGCCCCAAAATCTAACTCAAGCACAACGTGATTACTTCGGCGCACATACCTACCTACGTCTTGATAAGCCCGGAAGTTTCCACACTGAATGGGTACCCATTGCTGAAGCTAAGAAGTAAATTTTCACACATCTACACCAGGATATTGTGAAAAGTTAAAAAGTTTCAGAATACAGTTTTAAGGGTGGCTCTGAGTTTCAGAGTCACTTTCTTTTTAACGTAGACGCAAAGCGGTGAAGTAGCGCGGTCTTCTCCCAAGGGGAGACGCCAAGGGCGATGGGAGTTTCCCCCATGAGCAACTGCTGTTAGCGCAGCGTTAGCGACCTTAGGAGCGTCACCCGGAGGGCTTGCCGCAGAGGCAAGAGAGACGCAGAGCAAGAGATGAGGATAATAGCAATTATCTATTTTATCTTGATTTTAGGGGTTATTATTACCAAGATATTTGGCTTTTAATTCTTCTAATTCTTCATCTATTTTGTTTTTACTAGAAGGCCCAGATGTGGCAATTGGTGGTTGTATTTTATTCAGTTGAGGTTTGTTGCTACCCAAAAATTGGGTTTTCATTTCCTCTAGTTCTTGATCAATTTGACTAGGAGATGGCGATATAAATGTCGGTGGAGAATTGGGTGGCGATTGAGGGATGGGTTTTGCTGCAATCGCTGGCGTGGCTGCTACTTGCGACTGTTGATTTAAGTCTTTGAGAACTTCATCTACTGTTTGATAACGCCGAATTGGAATACTTTCTAGCATCTTGTTGAGAATACGACTCAACTGATTACTGACGGGAGTTTTTAAGTATTGCTGCCAAACCCAAGTATCGTTGTTGGTATCATAAGAATCGAAAGGCGATCGCTTAGTTAATAAATTAATACAAGTAGCCCCCAAACTGTAAATATCGCTGGCGAAAACAGCTCTACCTCTCATTTGCTCAGGGGCAACATATTCTGGGCTACCAATACTTGTACCAGTTTGATTTAAGGCATTGCCAGTGGCAGATTTAGCAGCACCAAAATCTACTAAAACTAATTTGCGATCGCTCTCGCGTAAAATAATATTTTCTGGCTTAATATCGCGGTGAATTACGTGTCTGGCATGGCAAAATTGCAAAACTGATAATAAATCGTTTAATAGTTGTCGGATTTGTATTTCATTGAAAGCACCTCTATGTGCCAATTCCTGGGCTAAATTTTGCCCGTCGATAAATTCTTGTACAAGATACTGCCGGCCGTCTTGGGTAAAATATGCCAGTAGTTCGGGAATTTGAGGATGTTTGCCCAATTCATCTAACTGCACTGCTTCTTGGTTAAATAACTCTACGGCTTTGGCAAGAGTGTTAGTGCCTTGGGCTTGGGGATAAAATTGCTTAATTACGCAGCGTGGTTTTGAGGGTTTATCCTCATCCACAGCTAAAAAGGTTTTGCCAAAACCACCTTGTCCGATTGGTTTGATAGCACGGTAACGTTCTTTGAGGAGTAACTTAGAACCGCAAGTCCGGCAAAACTTGACATCATTAGGATTTTCAGGCTTGGGACAATGGGGATTAAGGCAGTAGCTCATATAGGCGATCGCTCTTATATCTCTTTATTTTACTGGCCTTGAGAGTAGGGACTTTTGCGAATCCGTTAAACTATGAGCTATGTCTACGACGGGCTACGCTTACGCACTACTAACTCACTAGTACAGCGTGGCGGAAATCAAGCTACCATTTTAAAACTTGCAAAAGCCTTGATATACAAAACTTTTGACTTTTAACTTTTGAGAGCCAGTTGCTTCAAGTCGGCAGAGCCGGACGCCAGTCGCTCATGGGGGAAACCCCCATCGCCCTTGGCGTCTCCCCTTGGGAGAAGACCGCGCTGGCTCCCCAACGCACTGGCTCCTTTTTACTTCCACCTTGCGGTACTATCCTATACCTTCTATAACTGGATGGAAGTAGAAGGCGAACCCCAATACTGTATAAGCAGCTAATAATAAAGTGCCTTCGAGCCAATTGGACTTTCCATCAGAACTAATACTGTTTGCAATCAACACTGACACAACCACAGCTACTAATTCAAAGGGTTTGAAATCCAAATCCATTGGTTGACCCAATATCCGCCCTGCTATAACTAACACGGGCGCGACAAATAGGGCAATCTGCATACTTGATCCCACAGCTACCGAAAGGGAAAGATCCATCTTATCTTTCATCGCCACCGTGACTGCTGTGGCGTGTTCAGCCGCGTTACCGACGATGGGAACCAAAATTACCCCTGTAAACAGCGCCGTCAAACCTAGCTGAGATGTCGCCACTTCCAGAGAATCTACTAACATTTCTGACTCAATTGCCACTAGCAAGGTACATACTAGCAGCACGCCAACCCACAACGCCATATTTGGTTTACCATGAGATATTTCCTCTGCTTCTGCTTCTGCCTCCGCTACACCCACATCATAAAGATAGGAGTGGGTTTTCATCGAAAATAGCAGTGTTAGGGCATAAACCAGGATTAATACTACAGCAACAGCAATAGAAAGATTTTGCAGTGTTTGTTCGTTAATTCCTTGAGAAGTGTAATTCATCGCCGTTGGCATCAAAATCGCAATCACCGCCAAATTCATCGAAGCAGCATTTACCCGCGCCACAATTGGCTGAAATGTCTGTTCTTTGTAGCGCAGCCCCCCCAAAAGCATGGAAAAACCCATCACCAGTAGTAAGTTGCTAATAATCGATCCCGTAATACTGGCTTTGACTACATCTATTAACCCAGCGTTCAGCGCTACTAGGGCGATGATTAGTTCCGTAGCATTGCCAAAGGTGGCGTTTAACAAGCCCCCTAATGATGGCCCCACTACAACAGCAATTTCTTCTGTGGCTGTACCCATCCAAGCTGCTAAGGGCAGAATTGCTAATCCAGCTGTAATGAAAACTATCAATTCTCCCCACTCCAAAAAGTGGGCTGCTAAGGAAACTGGGATAAATAGTAATAAAATCAGAAGAATAATGTTTTTAGTTGACATTTGTTGTCTTAGGTTGAGGGCATCATTCACAGCGAGCAATCCTAAATTTTAAAGTTGGAGTGTTGAATTAAAAATTACTTTCACTCATCACTCCCATAGGATACTCTCAACCACCTGTAGAGCAATTCAGGAATTGTACTGTTTTCAGTTCACTGCGCTATATGTAAAATAAGATTACAATATAATGAGTTTTTGTAATCTTTTGTTGCAAAAGTATGAGTCTGAGCCAAAATTTTACATCAAAAATGGGGTTTAATTATTAAAAGACAATTAAAATTTTGATTGGGTCCCAATAAGAGAAAACCCCTAACTAAGGCTTTGTTCAATGGCTAATTACTTTAAGCCTTTAAGGAAAGGGCTGTGCGATAACGCAGATTTCCCACTACAATAAAACCGCCTTGTCAAAAGTTTGGTTGGATTCCATAGTTGTCGTTTATACCGGATTTTGTGTAAAAACTATTGTAGAAAGGTTTACGCACAATGTTTTCGGTGCAACTGCAAGTTTTTTGTTTTGGATAAATATACATGACTTCTGCTGCTGAAATGCCAGCTAGCTCTGGCTCAACGTTAACATTACATTCAGATCCCAATAACATCAAAGAAACCGATCCCCTGAGAAAGGCTAATGGTGTTTATGTGACGGTGCATGGTCATTTTTACCAGCCACCAAGGGAAAACCCTTATCTGGACGCAATAGAACGCCAACCGAGCGCTGCACCTTTCCATGACTGGAATGAGCGGATTCATTGGGAATGCTATCGTCCAAATGCCTTTGCCAGAGTCTTAAATGACCAAGGCGAAGTGGTGGGGATCGTCAATAATTATGAGTATTTCAGTTTTAATATCGGGCCAACGCTGATGTCGTGGCTAGAACGCTACGATGTGGAGGTTTATCAGCGCATTTTAGAGGCGGATGCCAAGAGTAGCGATCGCTTGCATGGTCACGGTAATGCGATCGCGCAAGTATACAATCACATCATTATGCCTCTGGCGAATGAACGCGATAAATATACCCAAATTCGCTGGGGTAAAGAAGACTTCCGCTCCCGCTTTGGTCGTGATCCCGAAGGCATGTGGCTAGCAGAAACTGCTGTAGACTACGCCACCCTAGAAGCTCTTGTTGCTGAGGGTATTCGCTTCATTGTCCTTGCACCATCTCAAGCACTGCGTTGTCGTCCCCTCCCTACTCCAGATCATCCCCATCCTGAATGGATCGAAGTCGGCGGTAGTCAGATTGATTCTACCCGTCCCTATCGTTGTTATTTAAAGCCCACATTAGACACTTCATCTTCACCTCTGAGTGCGATGAGCTACGCCCCGCCGGAGGCGATCGCCACTAGTCCCAAAGATAGTAGTACAGAAGGATTACGCTACATTGATATCTTCTTCTACGATGGCCCGATATCGCGGGACATGGGTTTTAGTGATGTGGTTTATAATTCCAGTCACTTTGCCGGGCGTATTGGTTCGGCGGTGCGTGGGGATCATCGTCTGGCACAATTGATTTCTGTGGCGACAGATGGGGAAACCTTTGGACACCACAAAAAGGGAACTGAGAAAACTTTAGCCTACGCCTTTACCAAAGAGTTTCCTCAACAGGGTTGGACGGTGACGAACTTCGCCCACTACCTCAGCTTAAATTCTCCGAGTTGGGAAGTGGAATTGAAGTCAGTCACAGCCTGGAGTTGCGCCCACGGTGTCGGCAGATGGGAGGATGACTGTGGTTGCGGTGGTGAAGGCTCAGTTTGGCATCAGAAATGGCGTCGTCCCTTGCGGGATTCCCTAAATTGGCTGCGGGATCAATTAACTGAGGTGTATACAGAACATGGTAAGCAGTTATTTCGCGATCCCTGGCTAGCACGAGATGAATATATCCAAGTATTGCGCGATCGCTCTGCTACCAATGTCAACCGTTTCCTCGCCCGTCATCAAACCCACAAACTAACGGCAGCCGAACAAGTAGACGCTTTGCGCTTATTAGAAATGCAACGTCACGCTTTGTTGATGTTCACTAGTTGCGGTTGGTTTTTTGAAGAAATTTCCCGTCCAGAGGGGACACAAATTCTGCGCTACGCTGCCCGTGCTTTGGAATTAGCAGGGGAAGTGGCAGGTGTGCAGTTGGAAAAAGGCTTTGTCAAACGTCTTGGTTTAGCCCCCAGTAATGTGGATCAGTTCAAACACGGTGCGGAAATTTATCGGCAACTAGTGTTAACTGCCCAACTTGGCTTTAAGCAAGTAGCAGCCCATTACGCCATTACTTCCCTGTTTACCAATCAGAAACCAGCAGAGGCGCACAATTCCCTACCTAGAAAAGATGCTGCTGACAAACAGTCTCAGCGTTACCATAAGCGGGTTTATTGCTACGCTGCCAATGAGCTAGATTACCAGATGCAACGGATGGGATCGCTAACTCTGGCTGTAGGAAATTTAAAGCTGGTATCAGAGATTACTTGGGAAAGTGAGCATTTGGTATTTGCGGTTCTGCATTTGGGAGGCTGGGATTTCCACTGCGGCATTCAGCAATTTACCGGACGGCGTAACTACAGCCAATTAAAAGAAAAGCTGTTTGGGGCGCTAAAACAAGCTAGCGCGGCTCATACTATTTTGGCGATGACACAGCTATTTGGAGAAGAAGCTTTTAACTTACAGAATCTATTTGCTGAAGAACGCCACCGGATTATGCGGCTGCTTACTGAGGAAACACTGACACGTTTAGGACAGTTGTATACCCAAGCGTACCGTGATAATTATGGTGTGCTGATGGCGTTTCATCGAGATGAAATAGCAGTACCGCAAGAATTGCAGGTAGCAGCAGATATTGCTTTAGGGCATCGCTGTTTGATGACATTACGATCGCTTGAGCAAGATATCGCTGATCCCCAAAAGAGTTGGAGTCACATCTTACAATTGGAGGCGATCGCTACTGAAGCAAAACATCTGCGTTGTCGGCTGAATATTCCCGATGGTAAGCAGATGTTAGAACAGTTAATTGCGCGATCGCTTTGGCAATTGTTGCACGATGCCAATGGTAGTTTTAATGCAGATATCCAACTGTTGGAACGGTTGATTGATGTCGGGGATCATCTAAATATTGATGTTTCTCTACAGCGATCGCAGGAACTATACTTTAGTTGTCTGCACAGTCAGATAGCACCGGTGTGTATCACTAGCGTTGATAATGAAGCAGATAATCAGTGTCTTCAGTTGCTCAAGTTGGGCAAAAAGTTAGCCGTTGATGTCAGCATGATCTCAAGTCAGTTGGGATAGATGTACGGTAGAGTAAAAATTTCACACAGAAAGAAGGGGAAAAATTTCCCCTTTTATTTTGATTTCCTTTACTTCATCTGAGAGCGATCACAATGGTAAGGATAAAGCCACTCACACCTGAAGAGTCCGTGGGTATGTTTCTCAAAAAAGGTTCCTGCATGGCGTCCAGGTGATATATCGATCCCAGCTTTCGTTTTAATCTCATATAACCAGGGAAAAGCTACTACTAAAACAGCTATGACAGCGAAAAGGTAGAGAATCGTAGTTCTAATGTTGAGGAATCTTAGGGACTTGCTATTGTGATTTTGTGGCATAGATAATGACAAACTAATAGCCCATCCGATCCTAACCTAAAGCTCAAAATATCGCCGGAAGCGGGGATCAATGTTATCTGTTTTCTGCTGATTGCAGGTTAAACACAGGGTTTGTAAATTGCTGATATCATTTTGACCTCCACGGCCAAGGGGAATGATATCAAGTCCGGTGAATCACTTACGATTACCGTATCTGTGCAAAAATCTCAAAAGCCTCTTTCCCCCTGCTCCCTGCCCCCTGCCCCCTGCGGTTTTAATGATAAGTCTTTAGCCGGACATGATATGATATGGTCGATACTGAGGTTAGTTTCTATAGTAGTTTTACCGCAGCTTTGACACTGGTATTTGTCACGTTGAAAAAGGTATTTCTTTACTTCCGGCGGAATACGAATACGGGGAGTTTTACTCATTTTCTTTCTAGTTGCTAAGAAATTCTTCCAAGCTTGGAACATCTACCCAACTTGCTTTTTGATGCGATTCATGGGATAAATCCATCAACAACTGAGAATAAATTCCTTCTCGCAGTGATGGTATAATTTCCTGATTGCGGTTAATTCCTTGCACCCATTGGTCTACTACGCGGATAAATGCCGAAATACGCCCATCAGCATAATTTTTCGGAAAAATTAACCGATTCGGTATTTCTATTTCCGTTAGGGGTTTACCTGGGCGGGAACCCCAAACACGAAAACCATGTATATAATCTTTTTGATTTTCACTACCCACAATTAATGTACCGCGATCGCCATATACTTCTACCCAATGAGTTCTTGGTGCATGAACAACCGCGCTGATAGAAAGTTGGCAAGGTGTACCATCTGCTAATTCCAGCGTTAATGTACAGTTGTCATCTGTATCCACTGGCTTTGATTCCCCACTAACAGGGTCAACTCGTGTAGGAATAGCAGTAGTTAAATGGGCGTTTAATCTACGGACTGGCCCAAATAACCAGTGAATATAATCGAAAGCGTGGGAACCCAAAGATCCCAATGCACCGCCTCCTTTCTCCTTATCAGAATACCAATTCCAAGGGCGTGAAGTATCAGCACGAGAAGAACCCAACCAATCAATTTTAATTAAGCGCAACTTACCCACATAATCTTCTGACAACAATTCAGCAAACAACTGCCATCCTGGTACAAAGCGAAATTCAAAATCTACAGTCGCAATCACACCTTTTGCTTTAGCTAACTGATAAAGTTCTTTAGCCTCAATTGCATTTAAGGTTGTTGGTTTTTCTAGTAGTAAATGTTTCCCAGCTTGCAATACAGTTTTTGCCATTTCATAGTGCAAAAAAGGCGGCGTAGAGATGCTGACTGCTTGCACTTCTGGCAATGCCACAATATCTGTAAGTGAATCGGAGGCGTGGGGGATTTTATGAAATTCTGCTATAGCTTTAGCTTTATTTATATCTCGGTGGTAAATAGCAACTACCTCAGTTTGAGGATGTGCTTGGAATCCAGGAATGTGGACTTTTTGACCAAATCCAGTGCCTGCGATCGCAATCCCAATCATATCATCATTTACTCCTATACTTATACAATTTACTATTTACTTAATAATATCATTTCATCTCTCATATCTAATATTATATCCGAGTTTTTACTTGTATCAAACTTCTTAGCGAATAATTTTTCTGATTGCCTGATTTTTTCAAAATCCTGTTTTTCTAATATTTTTGGATGATCGGCATTAACATCAGCCCAATCTATATATCTCATGTTATTTTTAACTACCTTATCTTTAAAATGTGAATTTAAAATAAGTGCCTGTAAAAATAATTTATCTGCAAAAAAACTACAATTAAAACGCTTAAAAAAATTGGGCTTTTGCTTGATAAAAATATTTATCCATTTTACACATTATCCTGTTAAACACCAAAGTTTAGAACCTCTAAAAATAGCCAAACCTTCTGGAAGTTTGCGTTTTTTAGGTAAAAACAAAATAAAAAATGTATATAATCAAGATGCAATAGGAGATTGAAATTCCTGTTTTTCGGTAATACAAAAATATTTATCATTCCACCGGATGCGCCAATACTCTATTCTTCTTAAGCCGCCACCTCTCCATTTACTACAAGGTAGTGGGAAATGTTCTATAAATTCTTTCCCTTGATTGTTTTGTAGAAACATCTTGATATATGCATCTGATTTTATCAAATAATCTTGCCCTGATAAATTTATAACCTAATCAAAGTCAATACCTGTTTATACTATTGTACTTATACCTTCTAAAGTAGCTCTTACAATTCTAAACCTTTGAGGATTTTATCAACTTGAGCGATGGCGTAACCGCCCGCCGGAGGCATCGCACAAAACAGTCTGATAGTTTATACTAAGTACTGGCGCAAACAACCGAATTTTGGGATACCCAATAGCAAGGTTCATATAGAACTTACGCACAAGAAATCCGCTATGCGTGGTAAACTTAATAACACTAACGGATTTTCAATATGCGAGTTCAAATAACTGTAATTGCGATCGCAGTAATGTTAGTGGGTGGGAAAAATTCAGAGGCCCTTGCAGACTCGCAATCTTCTACTCAGGATGGATTTAATGGTATTGTTACCCTGTCAGCTACGACCCATATAGGAGAGTATGCCAAATATGGTGATTATATAGGAGCGACTTCAGGAGATAACCAAACCCTTGAATTTTCCCAAAAAGTTGTCAAAGACATCCAAATTCTTTTTATTAATGACAAAGGTAAGTTGCTTGATGACAAAGGTCAGCCGATCAAAGGGCGGACTCAGACAGATTTTATCATTGGTTTGCTGAGACTCAAACCTGGTCAGGTATTCCGTGAAGATTTACTTCAAGCAGACTTGCAACGATTGAGGAGATTAGAGTCATTTAATCAAGTAAATGTTGATCGAGAAGAAGATGCGAAGAGTATTAATATCATCTATAAAATCAAAGAGCGTCACTTCCCTTCTCTAATCTTAGGAGGGGGTAGTAACGATGATGTTGGGCTATACGGTCGAGTGGGTTACAAAGATGCAAATATTAGCGGTCTTAACGATAAATTAGATACAACTGTGCAGTTGAGCAGTGAAGATATCCAGTTTAATGGTCAATTCACTAGTCGTTATCGTCCTGGAGAACCAAACCGCTTAGGCTATAGCATTAGAGGTTTTCGTAGTCGAAATATATCGGGAACCTTCAACGAAGATATCAGATTGTCTAACGGTAACAAAGTGCGAGAGGGAAGGTTTGGTGGTTCTGTGGGACTTTTAGGAGCTTTTGATGAGTGGGATACATCAGTGGCTCTCAACTATACCCGGATTAGCCTACGCGATCAAGAATATAACGTTGTACAAGTGGATAGATTAGGAAGTCCCTTATCTGTAAGCGGTACTGGCATTGATGATCTATTTACACTATCATTTGCTGTATCCAGAGATCAACGCGATCGCCGAGACAATCCGACTCAAGGATCAATCCTCACTCTCAGCACAGAACAAGCGATTCCCATTGGACTGGGTAATATTTCCAGCAACCGCCTACAGGGAGACTATATTCAGTATTTACCAGTCAGTTGGATAGGAAATGGTCGGCTAACCGACAATCCGGAAATGTTGGCGATTAATTTACAAATTGGTACGACTATTGGAGACTTTCCACCAGCTGATGCCTTTAATATTGGTGGGCTAAATTCTGTCAGAGGTTACGGTTATGGTAAAGTTGCCAGTGGTCGCAGTTATGGTTTAGCTTCGGTTGAATATCGTTTTCCAATTTTACAGTCAATCGGAGGAGTTCTCTTTACTGACCTCGCCTCAGATTTCGGGTCTAGCGAAACCGTGCTAGGAGAACCAGGAGTGCTGCGAAACAAACCTGGAAATGGCTTTGGTTACGGCTTAGGATTGCGATTCAAGTCATCCTTTGGGCTGATTCGAGGCGACTTAGGAATTAGCAACCAAGGAGAAGTTAGATTTGAAGTTACTACAGGTCAGCGATTTTAATCCCATTAGTTTTTACTTTGCGTTCCTCTGCGTTTAAATCTTCTGCCGCCTTCTGCCTCGTGCCTATCTCTCAGCAGATAGCTTGCTTGTTAAACTTATCCGTGGTTTGATTAAAATACGATATCTATATCGATTTGTCGTATTTTATTGACGACTCAATTAGCTGAATTAACTTGTCAGCGACAAAGTAAATATAAAACTTTCCATGCCTATCCAAACTATTGGTATTTTAAGTCCAGGTGATATGGGACAAGCGATCGCAGCTGTTCTTAATCAAAATGGATTGAAAACTATTGCTGCTCTAGACAATCGCAGTGAACGAACTCGGCAATTAGCAGCCGCAGCCAACATTCAAGATGTGGGTTCCCTCACGCAACTAGTAATTGAATCTGATGTAGTCTTGTCAGTTTTAGTCCCCGCAGCAGCCACCGAAGCAGCGAATCTTGTAGCTGAGGTGATTAACAATGTTAGTAAACCGATTCTCTATGTTGACTGTAATGCGATCGCACCCCAAAAAGTTATCACTATCAGCCAACTTATCGAATCAGTTGGGGGAAAGTTCGTAGATGCATCAATTATTGGCCCACCACCACGAGTTCCCAATCGCACCCGCATTTATACTTCCGGAAAACAGGCCAATCAACTCCAACAACTGCGGGATTATGGCTTAGATGTGCGGGTAATTGGTGATGAAATTGGTCAGGCTTCCGGTTTGAAAATGTCCTATGCAGCCCTGACAAAAGGACTTACAGCAATCGGCACAGAATTACTAATAGCAGCCCATCGTTTAGGCTTGGATAAGCAACTATGGGATGAAGTGTTTAGTAGCCAACAGGAACTTGCTAGCATATTAACCCGTTCGATTCCATCGATGACACCGAAAGCACATCGTTGGATAGGAGAAATGGAAGAGATTGCAGAAACTTTTAAAGAGTTAGGTCTGACTGAGCGCATTTTTTACGGCGCAGCCGACGTTTACCGCTTGGTCAAAGAAACCTCCTTGGGTAAGGAAACACCAGAAGAATGCAATCGCGATCGTCCATTGGATGAAATCATTACAATCCTCTCCAATGAAGCAATATCTGACACCTAATCTTGAGTAATTGTTTTATAGATAGGTAAAAAGCGAGAATCTATGACTCAAGAGCAGTGGACTTCGGTCGATCATTACTTTACCGATCTGCTTGTGCCGCCTGACCCCGCGCTGGATGCGGCGCTCCAGACAAGCGCCGCAGCCGGACTGCCACCGCACAACGTTTCGCCAAACCAGGGCAAGTTGCTGCTGCTGTTGGCACAAATCCAAGGGGCGCGAAGCATCCTGGAGATTGGCACGCTGGGTGGCTACAGTACTATTTGGCTGGCGCGGGCGTTACCCAGCGATGGCCGTCTGATTACGCTGGAGGCTAACCCAAAGCACTCAAAAGTTGCCCACGCCAATATCGCCCGCGCCGGTCTGTCCGATATCGTTGACCTACGCCTTGGACAGGCACTCTCTACACTGCCACAGATTGCCGCCGAGGGTCATACATTTGACCTGATCTTTATTGACGCCGACAAGCCAAACAATCCAGATTACTTGACGTGGGCGCTCAAGCTTTCCCATCGCGGCAGCCTAATCATCGCCGATAATATTGTGCGTAACGGAGCGGTGATTGATGCCACCAGCAGCGATCCTAGCGTTCAGGGGGTGCGTCGCTTCAACGAACTGCTTGCCTCTGAGCCACGCGTCAGCGCCACGGCAATCCAGACCGTGGGCAGCAAAGGGTACGACGGCTTCGCGATCGCGATCGTTATCTCTGATTAATAGGACATTGAACCAAGAGCCGTAAATTTATTGCTTAATTTTGGCAATCGCTCTTTAAGCTTCAATAGCAAGAGATTGTTATTTAGTCAGTCTTGGGAACGATTTTGAGGGAACAGGTAGGCGATCGCAGCGTAACCCGAAGCACTGAGTAAACTAACCAAAAAAGCAGCCAAAATAAAAGTAGACATAATATTATACTCTATGCACTTCCAAAATCTCGGCATCCATTAAAAAACAAAGACTTTGGATACTTTCAAATTAGCAATTGCGTATGACATAGCAGTGACTACCTTATGTCAATCCCTTGTATATCCAGCCTCCTGCCTCCTGAACTTAAGCCAAAGGTAGAAAAAACCGAAACGTACTGCCAACTCCCAACTCGCTTTCTACCTGAATCTGACCGCCTTGTAGTTCAACCAAACGACGGGAAATAGTTAAGCCAATACCAGTACCTCCCGAATGGCGATCGCGCGACTGATCGGCTCGCCAGAAGCGCTCAAACACATGGGGCAAATTTTCTGGAGCGATACCAATACCTGTATCAATAACCGCAATCCAGAGAAGAGAAGCTTCAGTCCCAACACGAATCGTAATTGAACCTTCATTCGTGTAACGCACTGCATTACCTAGCAAATTAACCAACACCTGTTCTGTGCGGTCAATATCTGCCAATACAGCAGGCAGCATAGATGGACATTGCAATACCAAAACTGGCCCATCTTCCAACAGCTGGTCGGTGAATTTCTCCACTAATGACTCTAACAATGGACGCAGATTTACCCGTTGGATATTAATTGGCAAATAACCAGCTTCTGCCTTAGACAGTTCTTGTAAATCGTTCACCAATCGCTCTAAGCGCCTAGTTTCTTTAGCTAAACGCCGATAAATTTCAGGAGATGCTTCAATTTCCCCATCAGCCAGTTCTTCTAAGTAACCGCGCACCACTGTTAACGGTGTCCGTAATTCATGGGTCATGTCTCCAATCACTTCTCGCCGCCGCGCTTCTACCCCTTCTAAACTGGCTGCCATCCGGTTGAAACTAGCACCCAATCCATTAAGTTCTGGAATCTCAGACATCGGTAGTCGTGCATCCATCTGACCAGCAGCAAATTTTTGGGTGATTTGTTCCATCTCGGTCAACCTCTGCATAATCCGTCTGGACACCCAGTAACTCAATCCTCCGGCGGCGGTGGTGCCGACTAACACTGACCAAATAGTGCTTCGCTGCCAAGCAAGTTCAAATCCTGCAACCAATTCAGTACGGACATCGATTAAGTCAAACCCCTGATTTTCTAATCGTTCCAAATGCAGTACAAACAAGCGAGGGGAAGAGATTTTACTGATACTCACCAGACTAGCTACCCCCACAATCATTACTACTAAGTGGGAGAGAAATAGGCGCCCTCTTAGCCCTATTTTCATAAAATTTACCCTAACAGAGGATCTTCAAATTTGTAGCCCACCCCAACAACAGTTTTAATAAAAGTAGGATTTGCCGAATCCGGCTCAATTTTTTTTCGCAAGCGAGCTACATGAGTATCCACCACTCTTTCATCGCCAAAAAAGTTATCTCCCCAAAGTTTATCAATTAGTTGAGTGCGGTTCCAAACTCGACCAGGATTACTGACAAAGGTAGTTAGCAAGTTAAATTCTAGAGTAGTTAAGTCCAAAACTTCAACTTCTTGAGAATCCATTTGACGACTGGCAGTGCGCTGGTCTACATCGACAATAAAGTGTTGGGTACGATTGACTTGATGCTGTCCCCCTTGGCGGAGGCTACGTCGCAATAGTGCCCGCACCCTAGCTACCAACTCTCTAGGGCTAAAGGGTTTGACCATGTAATCGTCAGCACCAGTAGACAAACCAATGACCCGATCAATTTCCTCACCCTTAGCCGTGAGCATTAAAATGTAAGGATCTTTTGCACCTGGTTTCTGGCGAATTCTGGCACAAACTTCCAATCCATCTAAACCAGGAATCATTAAATCTAGAATGATTAAATCAGGTGGTTGCTCTTGAAACATCCGCAAAGCATTCATGCCATCGCGGCTAGTGCGACAAAAAAATCCTTCTTTTTCTAAAGAGATTTCGATTAAACGAGCAATTTCTGGTTCATCTTCAACTATTAAAATATCCATTTCAATTAGGGCCAAGCAAAATACGCAAATAGAACTGGAAACTAGTGGTCTGTCAAGTTTAAATTGATGGGTAAGTAAGTTCGTACTAAGGACTTTAGTCCTTATCCTCTAAGCAAGCTTTGTGCTTACTACCAGCCAGCAAAATTAGCTTAAACATTGTACTAGTATACTGTGGCGGAAGTTTACCTACCTTTATTAATAAGGGTCTTAAACAAACGGCTTCACCTCCTTGTCTGGTTGGAGATGGTAGATGGATTTTTGCCAAGCTGTACTAGGGAATCTGAACAGTATGAATGGGGATTAAAACCCCACCCAACCTGATAAAAGTTCTACAGGCTTGCAATAACTCAGTATAGATTTCGATAGATTTGAAATACAGTTTTAAAGGTTTGAATTTGAAGGCGTGCGATAACTATAGCCAACATTAGAATCTTTTTGAATGTGTGCCTTAATACTATCAAGGTCAATGAAGCAATCAGCAACATCAATCAAGCTTTCACTAGTGGTATTTTGTAGACTCACCACTTCCACCCGAACCCCCATTCTGCTGACAGCGTTCACAGCGTATGCCAGATCCCCATCGCCACTGACTAAAACCGCAGTATCATAATAAGGAGCTAAAGTTATCATGTCTACAGCAATTTCTACGTTCAGATTTGATTTTTTGAAATTTTCTGCTGGTTGCGTGATATCTTTAGCTACTACACGATAGCCATTACGACGCATCCACAATAAAAAACCCTGTTGCTTTTCATTAGTGATATCAACCCCAGTATAAAAGAAAGCACGCAACAGTCTTGAACCGTTAGTTAAATGACAAAGCAATTTAACGTAGTCAATTTCTATACCAAGTTGTAACGCTGTATGAAATAGGCTTAAGCCATCAATAAAAATAGCAACTCGACCACGATTCAAGTTATTTAAAATCGAACTATCAGGTGCTGTATCTTCCGTCTTGGTATCTTTACTTTTAACAGGAGTATCGCTCAAATTTTGCCCTTGCCAATGTGGTTTAGCTTTAAGTACTTTAGGTTCCTTAAATTCATTTCTTTGTTTGCTAAAATTAGTTATAATCATTGATACCTCTGATTTTAAAGTTAGAAAGAGTTTTGGGTAAATTGTCTATACTATATATAGTCTAGTCTGTACTGATTTATAACCCTAGCAGGTAATGGTTTTAAGTCACTACATCTAGATAAACTTAACTGGTATCTTCTGCATAAGCAAGAAATAGTGCCTAGCGCAAAAGTTCCGATCTGCCCTAGAATCGCCGAACGTCATTGATCTATATTTTATTTTACAGCTAGGAAGTTGAAATTTACCGCAGGCTAAAAATGCTCAAATACTGCCAGAGTTAGAATAACTAATAATGTAATATGCGATGCCTGCGGCGGGCTACGCCAACGCCCCTCAAAAGGTAAGTTTTTGTAAAATATTTAAGTAATCTTTAATACAACTTTTTTAAAATATCTAAATCAGGCAGTGCTAAATGCTCAATAGTCAGAAAGCATTGATCAAAATAGAAGATTCCCGACTTCTTTAAAGAAGCCGGGAATATGAGTCTTAGTCTTTAGCTAACTTATTGTTGGATGTGTAGTAAACCTTACTACCAGTATCAGGGACAAAATGGCAGTTGATACATGAATTCCATACTGACTTCCAAATTGGTTCTTCGGATTTGTGGAAATACTCACCCATCACTGGTTTTATTGCCTCAGTTGCCTTCAGCAAATTGTAATGAGGGATGTTAAGGAATATATGGTGAGCAACATGAGTACCAATATCGTGATGGATATGATTAACCAAACCATAATCACGGTCAATACTAGAAATTGCGCCTTTCAGGAAAGTCCAATCTTCTCCACGATACCAGGGAAGCTCTGGCTCAGTGTGGTGCAAGAATGTTACCAAATCTAGCCAAACTATGAATACAAGGTAAGGCACAGCGTAATATTTCAGCAACCACATCCAACCCCATTGGTAGGTAAGGAAACTTAGCAAACCTACCATGCCAATCAAAAGTACAGTACTAGTGATAACATCCCATTTTTCCGATGGTTTGAAAAGTGAACTGCTGGGCAAAAAGTGGGAGCCTTCTTTATTAGGAGAACGCTGAAACAAATATACAGGATAAGCCAAGAGAAAAACATAATATCTGCCTATCTTTTGGGCTAAAGGCATCTCCTTATATTGTGATTCGCTTACAGGATACCAGCTTTCATCATTATCGATGTTGCCAGTATTTTTGTGATGAGTTCTGTGACTAATCCGCCAACCATGATAAGGAACAAGTATTGGTGTGTGAGAAAGATGTCCAATCAAATCATTGAGCCATTTCTGCTTAGAAAAAGATTGGTGTCCGCAGTCATGTCCTACTACAAACAAAGCCCAAAACATCGTTCCTTGCATTAGCCAGAAAATCGGAAAGAAAAGCCAAGAATCCAGGTAATTAGCTACTGCATAAAGCAGACCGATAATCAGGATGTCACGAAAGAAGTAAAAAAGTGATTTTGTCACATTGGATTGAAAGCATTCAGCAGGAATTGCAGCTTTTAAATCCCCAAGTGTGAAAGGTAATTTAGTTGTATCCTCAGACGTTTCACTGCTAAGAGGATTGTTGAAACTGATAATATTTGATGGCACTGGATTCTTTTGTTGGATAGAAATCGGAACTTTATTTGAGACAAAATCATCTCACCTCTAGGATGCCCACGAAATTAGCGATCGCTAACACGCAAGAGGATAATTTCTGGCAATTTACCTAAAATTTTAGTCAGTAAATAATTGCCAGATTCTATTTAAACACAGCATGATAAACGCTCTCGAACCGACGAGAGCGGGAGTGTAATCACAGCGCTATTTATCGCTCTGTATAATATTCGTTGAAAGTCTTATAACCAACATCAGTTGTGTATAGTTGACATTGGTCTGTAATCTGCTTCATTAAAGGCCAAGAAAACTGACACTCATCATGTAGATAAGGCTCCCAATTTTCTTTGATGCTGCTGTAAGCTAGCCGCAAATTATAAGAAGGAATCGCAGTGGAAATATGATGAGGGACATGAACATTGATATCGTGGCACAGGATTTCTACCCAGCGCGGATAATCGCAATGGATAGTACCAAATAGCTGTGCTAGAGCCTCGTTCCACTTATTCGCTGTCGCAAAAGGAACATCTGCGGCAGTATGGTGAACAATGGTAAAAGTACTCATCCAAAAATGGTAAATCATCCAGGGCACTAGCCAGAACTTGACAAATCCCCAGATACCAGTTGTGGCAATGAGAGTCGGGAAAGCGATCGCAGCAAACACAACTACTACAGCCACAGAAAGCTTGATACTTGATTGGTCTTTCGTTTTGAAGTTCCGCCAATCAAAATGCACCACAGCCCAATGTCCAATGGAACCTACCCACCAGAGGCGTTTACGCATGAACAACTCAAAAGCAGACTGCCGGGTTTTATCCCAATCTTCAAACACTTCTGGTCTGATTGGATGCCAAGCGTTATCCTCATCCAGCTTGTTGGTATGAGTATGGTGATAATTATGCTTAATGCGCCAACTGTGAAAGGGGTAAATCAACGGCATCATGAAGAAATGCCCCACCAAATCATTTACCCAACGACGTTTGGCAAAAGACCTGTGTCCACAATCATGAGCAATTACAAAAAAACCTGTTAAAGCAGTGCCTGTAAAAATCCAAGCTAGGGGCAAAAGAAACCAAGGAGTGATGATCAGGCTGTAATAGCCCAAGGCAACTGCCAAGACACTGAGTATTACTTGTGTCCAAGCTTTGCGACGGTTCTGCTGAAAACATTCCCGTGGCAGGGTTTTGACAATATCTTTGAGCCTAAAGTCGGAATTACCAGGCTCGTCACTTAGTTTTTGGCTATTAATTATTGATGTAGTCATGAACACCTGAGAAACAACAAACTCCTCCACCAAGTCACCAAAAAAGTAACTTGCCGCAAAAATTCTTAATATTAGCGCTTCGGATTATAGCAATCTAACCGACACAAGCGCACCAGTAAATAGCTTTTTGAAAAGTGAGGAGTTAGAAGTGATGAGTTATGAGTTAAAAACGTTACACATCCTAACTCCTGTACAGACGCGATTAATCGCGTCTCTCCTAACTAACTTTTATTGGGGCCAACTTCACATTAGTAGCCAGACCAACTGCTTGCAGCAATTGAACAGTCATCCAAGTTAAATCGATTTCCCACCATTCCAGCCCATGACGAGCTGAGTATTGAAAAGCATGATGGTTATTATGCCAGCCTTCACCGAAAACTAATACGGCTACCCACCAGCAATTAGTCGATTGATCGCCAGAATCATAACTGCGATAGCCAAATTTATGAGTAGCGCTGTTCACCAACCAGGTACAGTGGTAAACCCAGACAATGCGAACAAAAATTCCCCAAATAACAAAGGGCCAGCCACCCAGAAGTAAAAGCAATACACCTAGAGCAACCTGGATCAAAATGAAATATTTTTCTAAAAACTGATAAACTGGGTCTTCGGCAATGTCTTTGGTGAAACGAGGGACATCAGCGTGAGCGGGACAATAATGAATCAGCCAATCCATGTGGCTCCACCAGAAGCCTTTGTTAGAGTCATGGGGATCAGCGTCAGTATCAGAGTTTAGATGATGAATGCGATGTGTCCCGATCCACTCAATTGGGCCTCCTTGACACGAGAGTGTCCCAAAGAAAACCAGGAGATACTCTAGCCACTTAGGAGTTTGAAAACTGCGGTGGGTGACAAGGCGATGAAATCCTAGAGTAACGCCTAAGCCGCCAGTCACCCAATACAGCAAGAAACCCACACCAACTGCCGTCCAGCTAAAGTTACCAGGAACAAAGGCAAATAAAGCGCCGATGTGCAGTGCAATGAAGAATAGGGTATTAACCCAGTTAATTTGAGGTTTAGTTGAGGTAGCAATTGTCATGCAGTAACCTGAATTTGAATTTTCCAGCCTAGTCTGCGCGATCTAAAAATCCGCATATCTATAATTTAATTTTTTTTGAACGAGGAACTGATGAACAGCTTAGAACAGCTGCGGCAAGCAGAACAGGCACTATTAGAAATTTTTTCTGGAATTGACGCTCAGGTCAAGCATAATCTAAAACGAGTGCTGGATGCTTTTCGTAATCACCGTGTGGGCGCACACCACTTTGCTGGTGTAAGTGGCTATGGTCACGATGATTTAGGACGAGAAACTTTAGATAAAGTTTTTGCCGAAGTTATGGGCGCTGAAGCTGCGGCCGTGCGGGTGCAGTTCGTTTCGGGAACTCATGCGATCGCTTGTGCTTTGTTTGGTGTACTCCGTCCTGGAGATGAAATGTTAGCAGTGGTCGGTTCTCCCTACGATACGCTTGAAGAAGTCATTGGTTTACGGGGTCAAGGTCAAGGCTCTCTAATCGAGTTTGGCATAAATTACCGCCAATTGGAGCTAACCTCCGAAGGAACTATAGATTGGCAAGCAATAAGAACTAATGTGGCCGAAAACACTCGTTTAGTGTTAATTCAGCGTTCTTGTGGCTATTCTTGGCGTCCTAGTTTATCAATTGCTGATATTGAAAAAATCGTCCACTTAGTCAAACAGCAAAACCCTAACACCGTTTGCTTTGTGGATAACTGCTACGGCGAATTTATTGAAACCAGGGAACCTACAGCCGTAGGTGCTGATTTAATGGCGGGGTCATTGATTAAAAATCCTGGTGGTACTATTGTCAGCGCTGGCGGTTATGTTGCAGGTTGCGCCGACTTAGTGGAAGCCGCCGCCTGTCGCCTCACTGCTCCCGGTATCGGTAGTTATGGCGGTGCTACTTTTGACCAAAATCGCCTGCTGTTCCAGGGACTATTTCTGGCCCCGCAAATGGTAGGAGAGGCGATGAAAGGGACTTATCTTACTGGTTATGTATTTGACAAACTTGGTTATCCAGTGAATCCTCCACCTTTAGCGCCCCGTGGAGATGTAATTCAGGCAATTAAACTCGGTTCTGCCGAAAAGCTAATTGCCTTCTGTAAAGCCATACAACAGCATTCTCCTATAGGTTCCTACTTAGACCCAATTCCAGATGAAATGCCGGGGTACGAGAGCCAGGTAGTCATGGCTGGGGGGACATTTATTGAAGGGAGTACCTTGGAATTATCAGCAGATGGGCCAATGCGATCGCCGTATGTGGTTTATTGCCAGGGGGGGACTCATTGGACTCATGTGGCGATCGCCTTGGAGGCTGCGATCAATGCGATAGGAAGTGCTGACACAAAACTATAGTATATATTCCGCAGGGCATGAGGTTTATTGAGAAATTAGTGAAAAGCGAACGCATTTGTTACTTCGGCGATCGCATTTGTTATTTCGGCGATCGCATTTGTTATTTCGGCGAAC
>NZ_CAXTNE010000079.1:0-28998 GCF_964245445.1 uncultured Nostoc sp. | reverse complement strand
CCCCTCCTTGTTGAGAAGTAGATTACCATACTTTTTTATTAGTGGGATAGTTTCCAGACAAAAGCTGATGATCCGATTAAATACTTTGCCGCCCCAGAGAATCAAGATTTAGGCGTGGTTAAATATTTCCGAAAGCCAGTCTCAAAGCTGGATTTATTTCCTTTTCCCGCACCCTCGCAGACATTAGTGCAATCACTCTAACCTCTCACGAATGGTCTAAACTCCAGTTTTGAGACTTAACGAGAAAAATCAGAGAATAATTGCACAAAACTGTAATCAATATTGCTTTATTGTGCGATCAACTCATCTTACTTGAGCAATCAACTTTGCACAAGCACCCAATGCATTATCTAATAGCTTCTTTTATTGTATTTATCAAACAGACAAAAACACTACTATTTGAAGAAAACAAACAATAGAAAGGAGAGAAAATTAGCGAACATCTTTGGTCAAAGCTGAAAGGGCAACCTATTAGTTTTGAACAGGAAATCGAACTATTCCAGAGAATAATCCAGGCGATTAGAAATCACGGCTACACAAACTTTCGTCCACCTGCACGGACTAAGGGACTTCCAGAAAATAAACTATTCCCTTAATAATAATGATAATCATTTTAAAGGAGATGAAGGGGCTGCCGTCGGTAGCCCCTTCATCCCCTTTTGTAGTAATTTGAATAATGATTGAGTTTTTGAGTGTGATAACTGGTGGCTATAGTATTAACTGATTCTCTCAAAAAGTTGTTAATTCAAACTGCGTCTCAATTAAAAGGTGCAGCAAAGCGCAAATTTATGGCACAGACAGTTCAGGGCTTAGGTTTAGGAGGGCAAAGGCTTGCACAATCAGAATTAGGATGGAATCGAGACACGATTCGTAATGTTCAAGAGAATTAAAAAGCGGTATTACTTGTGTTGACAACATGAGTGGCAAAGGGCGTTATAAAGCAGAAGAACACCTGCCAAATCTTTTAGAAGATATAAAAGATTTAGTTGACTTGGTTAGGACGCTGTGCAAAGAACATCTTCTATAGCATCTCGAAGACGGTCAAATTGAATGAGTTGTTTACGAATTCGACTCTTCAACCATGACCAACATCGCTCAATTTTATTAAGGTCAGGTGAATAAGACGGTAAGTATTTTAAGCGACAGTCTGCGGCTTCAATTAATTCTTGAATACGTCCGCCTCGGTGAAATGTAGCATTATCTGCAATCACTATTTGTCCGGGTTTAAGCGCTGGGATTAAACAAGTTACAAGCCAAGTTTCAAATACGTTTCGGTTACAAGCTCCCTCAACAGTAAACGGAGCGAATAACTTCCCATCACAATAAGCGGCAATCATATTAACTCGCCCTTGTCTTTTGCCACTTTTGAGAGCATAAAAGCGGCTCCCTCGCTCGTAATTGAACTTAAAATCAAGGCTTTTGGGATAGTTCCACCCATTGACAGGGCTGCCCCTAATCCCTAATCTTTAGCCCCTTCAAACTTTAACTATTCAACCTAACTAATTAGGAGTTCTTGCAATGCCGAAACTTAAATTTCCTCAATCTCAACAAGCCGCTAAAGAAATAAAAAACTATCTACCAGGCGGAGTTCACTACAACTTCCGTTACGCTGGAAGGGATACCATAATACCCTTTAATAAAGGAAAAGGGTCAAGAGTATGGGATTTGGATGGTAATGAGCATCTGGATCTTTTTTGTAAATTTGGTGCTTTGATTGTAGGACACGGTAACGAGGAATATAATGCCAAGCTAATGAGGAAGCTTATTCTATTATTGGTGGTGGCTTATCAGGTTTGGTCAAATCTTTAGGTAATCGTGTCGATTATTACCCAGAAAGTTTGTCAGGGGGACAAAAACAGCGGGTTGCGATCGCACGGGCACTCGTAAGTCATCCTAAAATTGTTTTAGCAGATGAACCAACGGCAGCGTTGGATAAAAAATCGGGACGCGATGTAGTGGAATTGATGCAAAAATTAGCCAAGGAACAAGGTTGCACAATTTTGCTCGTTACCCATGATAACCGCATTCTCGATATTGCCGACCGAATTGTGTATGTGGAAGATGGACGGTTAATTAACGATGATGTTGATGCAGGTTAAAATCAGGTTTTTTACCCTGACGACGATTTACAATTTGCCCTTGCGGATTAACTGTGATTACTTCAAACTCAAAGGTTTGTAAAATAGGTGCTTTACCTGGTTTGGAGATCCGAGAAGAGGATTGTCTCATACAACTCCCGGCGATCGCGCTCATCAAGCCTAAACCTGAGAAAATCAAAAGTCGTCGTCTTAGATTTGGAGGTTCTATATCTAGAGACTGCTGGTGCGGTTGCTTCATGAAGAACCCCTAGAGATCCAGTAGAAGATATTGACAAATTAAGCAGATTGTGGATAAGCTGGCTACTATCGGCATTAGTAACATACAATATAGAAATCGCCGAAAAAGATTTAGTTTAAGGTTTAATCTGATTGCTGCTCTCTACAATTATGAGCTTTGTCTCCCCAAAATAAAATCTTCCAGAGCGACTTTTACAAGAGGTCTATTGTGAAAGTTGCTGCTTGGTGCTTGGTTAGGTGCGGCGGCTGGTTCTCACTTACTGGGATTATAGAACTGATTTATGAGGCAGCCACCTGAGAATTTGGAACCACAACAGCCTGATGTAAATTCAACGCAACAGACTGATAGTTCTACATCTCAAAATGTAGTGCAGGGAAATCAAAACCGAGTTGTTCAGGATAATGAGAACCAATCTGTTCTCCTCAAACATCTCCCAACAGTCTTGCTTTTCTAAGAAGAAATTGGAGAACAGTCTCTTCACGAGAAATTATATCTACCTTACCTTCCATTCCTAATTTAATCATACATTGGTTTTTGCCCTGACCGAAGACCAAACTTTCTGGTGCGATCGCCACTTTGTAGAAAGCCGTCTGTTGGTTGGAAGTCAGCAAGAGATTGCTTGGACTAACTCCAGCAGATTTGATGGTATCTTGGGAAATTTTACTGACGACCCCTTTAAGAGTGCCATAATCTGGATAGGGACAGGCAGAAACCTGCATTTGTACTAACTGGCCGGTCTTTAACTTACCAATGTCCGAAGGGGAGATGGCAGCCTCGATTGTCAAAGAGACATCATTCGGAACGATTTGAGCGATTTCTTGCCCTGAATTCACAGTTTGACCGGGATTTCGCAGATTTAGTTGAGCAATAATCCCGTCTGCCGTAGCAGTGATCTTAGTTTTACTGAGGTCGATTTCGACTTGTTGGAGTTGGCGGTTATCCCGTTCTAGCTGCTGCTGCAAAGCAATGCGTTGCTGGATTAGAACTTCTTTTTCCCGCTTTAAAGAAGCGCTGGTCGCTTCGCCTGTTGCTTTTTCCCGTCCCACACTCTCAGAAGCGATCGTTACTTCTGCCCCAGTTGGATTGACGGCAGCTTTAGCGCGTTCCAGTCGAGCGACAGTAGCCTGAACCGCTTGTTGCCGCAGTTCTATCGTTTGTTTTTGGGCTTCAATAGTAGCTTTTTGTACCTCAACAGTCTGTTCTTGCTGTTTGACCGTATCCTGAGACTCATCTAATTGATCTTGAGACAGCGCCCCCGCTTGAGCAACGCGCTGATAGCGATCGCGCCGCTTGCTGGCTGCTTCTAAAGCAGATTGGACTGCTCTTAAATTTGCCTGGGCTGCTTTAAACTCTGCCTTAGCTCTTTGCCATTCATTTCGGGCCGAGTTTAAATTTGCCTGGGCTTCTCGAACTTCAGCCAGGGTCGTAATTTGCCTATCTCGATAATCTCGCTTTCGGTGGCTCAATTCCGCTTTAGCCGAGGCTACACTCCTCTTGGAACGGTCAGTTTCGGCGGAAATCTGAGTATCGAGGGCTTGAATTTGGGCATTAATCTGAGTCAATTGTAAGTTTGCTTGCTGGATCTGATTTTGCATTTGACTTTTTTGGGTTTGCAAGTGGGAATCATCAAGAATCGCCAGGACATCTCCTTTTTTAACAATTTGATTCTCTTGCGCCCAGATATATTTCACCGAGCCTTCTGTCGCCGCTTGAACCAAACGTAATTCACCCGTAGGACGGATGGTTGCCTGTGCTTTAACAGTCACGTTGTACTTTGTTAATGTAGCTAGGGCAATGGCTATTCCCACCGTAGTCACGGCAAACAGTCCTGCTAGCGTTGTCCAACGACTAATCGATGGCAAAAATTCGCTTTCTCTGACTCGTGGTAAAATAGCAAAAGAAGGAAACGCACCGAGACTGGGAGAGTTAGAATCGGTGCTTTCTGCTTGTTGTCCTTGTTCTACTGTCTTCTGTTTTTTTAATTGGTTATATAAACTAGCCATCTCACTGCTGACTGCTACAGTTTTTAGGGAATCAAGAAATTTAGGTGTTCTCCCGTTTGTTGACATAATGCCTCTACTGACCCTTGTAGTTTTAAGCGACCGCGATCAAGCATGACAATCCAATCCGCCCGAGCAATAACACGCGGACGGTGGCTAATTAAAATTGTGGTTTTTCCCTGCCGATGGTTTAGTAAATTCTCCAGCACTTGGGACTCACTCACTGGATCGAGGGCACCTGTAGACTCATCTAAAATCAGGATGGGAGGCTCGTTGACGATCGCTCTGGCGAGTGCTAAACGCTGTCTTTGTCCGCCGGATAGATTAGCCCCAAATTCCCCTAAAACAGTTTGATATTTTTCGGGCAGTTGACTGATAAATTCGTCTGCTTGCACAATTTGGCAAGCTTGAACAATCTGGTCAAGGGTCAGATAAGGAGAACCCAAGCGGAAATTGTCCACAATCGAGCGACCCCAAAAGTGAACGTCTTGAGGAACTAGCATTACTTGTTGCCGCAAGCAGTCTAAAGAAAGGTCTTGCTGGTTATACATTCCGTAGCGGATATTGCCAGATTGAAGGGTATACAAACTAGCAATTAATTTGACTAGAGTACTTTTGCCACAACCCGATTTTCCAATCAGTGCAATCACTTTTCCTCCTGGAAGGGTAACGGAAAAGTCTTGTAACAAGTCGAGTCGCCCCGGATGGTGAAAGGTCAAATTGGTGCAAACAATGTCAGGATCGACGGGAATATGAGCAAAAGATTGGCGAGACTCCTCTGGAATTTCGGGTTCGGCGGCAATAACTTCAGCGAGTCGTTGCGTTGCTGTTTGGGTTCGGGTAAATTGATCGACAAAACTGACAGCCGTATTGACAAATAAAGTTAGGTTGCCATTCATACTATTAAAAGCCAACAGCATCCCGATAGTTAATTCCTGACCGATAACGAGGGTGCTACCAAACCAAAGCAAGATAATATTACCTGTATTAGCGATTAAGTTAGCAAAAGTATTATTAACGATTAAAATTTGCAAGGTGCTTAAGGTAACGGTAGCCAGACGACTAAAACGGCCTTGAAATTCGTCCCAAAATTGAGAGGCCGCATTGGTAGTTTTTAGAGTCAGGGCACCTTTGAAGGTTTCAACTAGAACCCCTTGATTCTCTGCTGCTAAGGTAAAAACATTACGAACTTTTTTCTGAAGTTTAGACAAATAAATAACAGTGGGCAGTGTCATCAGTAGAGCCAGAAAAGCCGCCATCACTGTGAGTTTAATGCTATAATAAAGCATAAAGCTCACAGAAACGATCGCAACAAAAAATTGACTGGGCAACGTCACTAAAACTTGAGCAACTAATTGATTTATTTGTTGAATATCTTCTAATCGGCTGGCAATTTCACCACTGCGCCGAGTTTCATAGTAATTGAGAGGTAAACGCAGAATTTGGCGAATGAACTCAAAGTTTAGCCCCAATTGGATGCGCTGGCCTAGATGAGCGATCAAAACCGATTGGACAAAGCGCAGAATGCTGCTAACCAGGTTCATCGCAATCACAGCAATGACAATCCGCGTTAGCAATTGAGTGTCTTGCCGCACCAGTACGTCATCGGTGAGGATTTGGATTAAAAAGGGAGTGCCTAAAGAAAGTACGCCGAGAATGAGGTTAAGCAGGAGTGCTTTATTGAGAATTTCTTTATGAGACCAAGCACGTTTGAGAAATAAAGACAATCCCTTAATTTCGTCTTTCTGGTCTTCCTGTGCAGAAAACCGCGCTGGATCTGGATTGAGTAAGAGCATCACCCAATCCGTCCAAGATTCAATTAATTTAGCTTTCTCATAATACTGAATACCTGAAACCGCAGGGTCGGCCACAACATATTTATTGCCCTTTTTCCCATATAAAACAACCCAGTGTTCGCCTCTCCAGTGAATAATAGCGGGTAAGGGTGCTTTATCGATTTTCTCTAAAATGACTGGCGAAGCGGTAACGGAACGGGCATTAAACCCCAAAGATTCTGCACCACGTTTTAACCCTAAAAGGGTAGTGCCTTGCTGTCTGGTTCCGGCAAGATCGCGAACGTAGCTAATGGTAAAATTTCGTCCGTGATATTTAGCGATCGAAGCTAGACAAGCAGCACCGCAATCTTCTTGAGAATGTTGAAGTACGTTAGGATATTTCATCGACAAAACTCAACCTCGATAACTAGCCAAATGCTGTTTTAAAGCGGGAATAACTTGCTCAAAAACACTTGTCCAATCTCCATGCTGACGCTGGCGAAACAACCGCATTGTCGAATACCAAGGACTATCATTACGGTTTTGTAACCAGCGCCAATCTGCGTCACGAGGTAATAAAGTCCAGACAGGTACTCGCAATGCTCCAGCTAAGTGAGCAACGGCTGTATCGACTGAAATAATTAAATCGAGTTGAGAAATCAAAGCAGCAGTATCAGCAAAATCTTTTATTTGAGGGGTTAAATCGTACAGCCGAGCTTGATGTTTAAATTCATCGATTTCACTAGACAATTTGCCAACTTGAAGGCTATACAAACTAATCTCAGGAATTGACAGCAAACTCATAAATAAGGATAAAGGGCAGTCTCGATCACAGTCTAAATGGCTGATACGTTCGCGACCTCCGCTCATCCAAACAATCCCAACTTTTAATTTAGTTTTGGCAGATTCTGGTTCGGTTATTAAAGGTAAAGTACAGCCTTTTTCTGGTTCAATTTGAGGCAAGGTTATATAAGGAACTTTAGCCGGGATAGTTTCTAAAGTAGTTCCTAAGTAATAAGGTAAGCTCAAAAGTGGCACATATACGTCAAAATTAAGTAATTCTGATTTTGTATCTACTAATTGAGCAATCCCGGAAACAGTTTGAAATAATCGAAAAAGGGGTTTTGTACAAACAAAAATTACCCGTCCACCTTTTTGAGCAACTAAAGGAGCAAAACGAATAAACTGAATAATATCGCCAAAACCATCATCACCATGATGTAGTAGGATTGTCTTTCCATTTAAGTCTGAGCCATCCCACATAGGCTGAGGGCAATCTAACAAGTAAGGAAAGAGGGAAATGTGCTTTCTACATTCATAGTCGGGAAGTCCTTCTTGGTAATTACCCTTCTTTAAAAGAGTCAGACTACGATTCCACCGAATTCTTGAATTATCAGGTTCTATTATTAATAACTGATTAAATAAATCAAGAGCTTCCTCTAATCTTCCCTGTTTGGCAAGAACACAAGCTAAACGATTGCGATAATTAAAAGAATCAGGAAGTAATTTTAATAGGTTTCTCAAACAAATAATCGCTTCCTCATAGCTTTGTAATTGTTCGTAAAGCACTCCTAGTTTGTAATAACTATCAGCTTCATTTGGAAGGATAGATATAATTTTATTGTAGTCTGAAATAGCTATTTCTAAATTATTCGTCCTATGAGCTAACATTGCTCGCAACTTCAAAGCTTCAACACAAAGAGGATTATTAATTAAAATTGAATTTAATATTTCTTCGACTTGCTGAAAGTTTCCTGCTTTATATTCTTGAAGTGCTTGAGTAAATTGCTGTTGTATTTCAGGAATATAGTTGGGAGATTGTTTAGTAAAAGCAGTCATGATTTAAACCACCTTAGTAATTATTTACAGTATTTGAGGAGCTTAAATAGTAGGCAAGTGATTTTGTAATACCGAAATAACCTGCTCAAAAACGCTTTCCCAATCTCCATATTGAGGCTGGCGGAACAGTTGCATCGTCGGATACCAAGGGCTATCTTCCCGCTGTTGCAGCCAACGCCAATCAGCATCGAAGGACAATAAAGTCCAGATAGGCAACCCCATTGCTCCCGCTAAATGAGCAACCGCTGTATCTACCGAAATAACTAAATCTAGCTGAGAAATCAATGCAGCAGTATCAGCAAAATCTTTAATTTGAGGCGTTAAATCGTACAGCCGACTCTCATGTTTGAATTCATGAATTTCACTGGCCAACTTTCCGACTTGAAGACTATATAAACTGATATGCGGAATAGAAAGTAAATCGATAAAATAGGAAAGCGGGCAATCTTTTTCACATAAACTACCAGAACGTTCGTACTCACCTGTTTTCCAGACAATACCAATTTTTAGCCGAGTATCTGAAGCAGCTTGTAGGAGTGATGGTACATTCCAACCTGGCCATTTTTCGGGTTTAGGAGGAGATATATAAGGTATATTAACTGGTATAGTTGATACAGTTGTTCCGAACAAATAAGGTAAGCTCAACAACGAAGCATTCACTTCAAAATTTGCTGAGGTAATTTCTCTGTCTACTAACTGAGTAATTCCAAAAACATTACTAAATAATCGAAGTAAGGGTTTGGCACAAGCAAAAATCACATTTCCACCTCTTTGAGCGACTAGAGGTGCATAACGAATTAACTGAATTGCGCGGCTTAACCTAGAACCAATGTGAAGCACAATATCTTTTCCATTTAAGTCAGAGCCATCCCACATTGTATCCTTCAAAAAACGATAATTTATAATATCGGGTAACTGTAATCTGTACTCAAAATCAGGTAGTCCATTTTCATAATCGCCTTTTTTCAAAAGATTTATGCCACGCTCGCATCTAAGCTTAGGATTATTTGGTTCAATTTTTAGCCCTTGAGTTAAGTAATTAATAGCTTCATCTAGCTTGTTTTGTGCAGTAAAACAGGTAGCTAAACCAAAATAAGTATTACAATTAGGAGCTAAAGCTAAAGCCTTTTGATAGTAGTTAATTGCTTCATCAAAATTCGCTTGTTGCTGATATATATTCCCTAAGCCAGTATATGATATAATATCATTGGATGTTAGGCTGAGAATTTTTTTGTATTTAACAATAGCTTCGTCTAAATCATTCGTTTTATGAGCTAACATTGCTTTTAGTTTTAATGACTCAATAGAATGAGGATTTTCAAGCAAGATTAGTTCCAATATCTCTTTTGCCCGCTCTAAATTCCCTGCTCTATATTCCTGAATTGCTTTACTAAAATCTTCAGGTATTTCAGAAGCATTTTTTGACGACTTTGTTAGACTATAATTCATGAGTAAGCTCCTTTAATAATTAGTTATACTATTCTCAAAAGGATTAAATATATAACGGTTGCTAGGATTGCGCTCACCAAAAATATTGAACATTAAAGTTGGTTTTGGGTTGTCTGTATTAGGTTCATTTTCAGCAGAAATAGATTTAATATTGTGGATTGCATCTGAAGTAAACCCAATAATATCTCCTGGTTCTAAAATTTGCTTACTAATAGGTTTTACGACAGCATAATCGGTTTGCGAGCCATCATCAAAACGAGTCCAAAAGTAATTGAGTTCGCGTCCTGTAGTTTCATCTCCTAAAAAAGCAACAATACTCCAACTACCATGACTATGAACGCCTGAGTTCTGAGGCAACCAAGAAAATACATGAACTTCAAAAGGAGAGTTAGGATCGCGATACAAAGGTTTTGTTGCAGAACGTGTTTTTGGATCGGGAGGAGGACAAATATCAATAACCCAGTCTGCTTGAGATAAAAAACGTCTAGTTAAAATAGTGGCAATCCTTATTCTTTCTAGATCGTCTGAGGTCAATTCTACTAAAGTATCTAAGTCACTTAAAAATCTACAAAAATAATAAGGATTATGCAGATGAAAGTTATCTAAACTAATAGATGGACTTTCCATTTGCCGACAGATTCCATCTCCTCTAACTTCAAAGTTACGTAATTTCAAAGATTTAGCTAATGTTATCATAATTAATCCAATCCTAATTCGCGTTAAGGCTCCATAAAATATTTTGGATTAATTCACTCATGGATTCTATTAGTTTGAGAATCCATGAGTGAAAATGTAGCTTAAGACCTAGTAAGAGGTTTTAGAGTTCAGCAACGAGTTGTCCGTGACAATTACTGGCCAGACCACCATTAATGGTTTCTGCTAAGTCTTCAGAAATTTCGTTAAACAAGGTTTCAATGGTTAATTCAAGTGTTTCGTTATTCGACATGGTTTTGCTCCTTTTTTAAGTTAGATTTAGAGATGATTAAGGCAGTAATTTTGAGATTTGTTAGAGTTCAGCAACGAGTTGTCCGTGACAATTACTGGCCAGACCACCATTAATGGTTTCTGCTAAGTCTTCAGAAATTTCGTTAAACAAGGTTTCAATGGTTAATTCAAGTGTTTCGTTATTTGACATGGTTTTGCTCCTTTTTTGTTTTTAGGATAATTCAGCAAATGAGTTTGAACAAATCTCAACTTTTTGCTGTTACTTTATTGATAACATCGGTTTTTGTAGAATGCAATTATAGAAAAGTTCAGATGTTTTATTTGAATTAATCAAAGCCTATTTATCAAGAAAATATTTTTCCGAAAAATTCCAAACAGCACGTAATTACTTGAAAGCTGGATGCAGATTCAAGCAGTACGACTTAATTAAAATTTGTAAGTTTGCAAAAAAGGTAAATAAATGAAGTTAAACAGATTATTTGTGTTTTACAAAGTCAAAATCTCTTGGAGATAATGAATAACTTTATCAGGGGAAAGATAAGCCATACAGTGATGATTGTCAATTAAACAAAACTTATTCTTAAAACTATGCTCCTGACAGACAGTACACTTAAAATCTGTGAGGGCTAATTTTTCATGAGGCTGTCGAGGAATCCAAAGTCTTGTTGGACTCGCTCCGTCACCATCTAAATCATTGCCCAAAATTGCTACTGTCGGACAGCCAACTGCCGCAGCAATATGAAGCGTTCCTGTATCAAGAGTAAGGCAAGCCCTTGCACCACATAAAGCACCAGCTAGTTCAGTCAGCGAAGTTTTGCCTCTGAGGTCAATTAAAGATGTCTCTTTAAGCAAATTCTCTTCAGCATTATCAGAGTAGTATAAAGTCTGCTGAATGCTGGGACTATTACCAACTAAACCAACAGTTATACCTCGTTCTTCGCACCATTGAATAACTTGTTTCCAATAATCTACCGACCACATTTTCGCAGGTCTAGTAGCGGTGATACTAATTAATACATGAGGTACAGGAAAAGGGGGTAGTTTAATCGGTACTTCTAATTTAAAAAAGTCGGTTTCTACATAGGCTATTCGGCAGAAAATTTCACTAATATAGTTACTCTCAATCACTTCTTGATGCCTTTGCACAAATGCCTTGTCATTCCAATCGCGATCGCCTAATATCTTCTGTACCGGATCGCTGTTGTAATCTAGTTTGAGACAAAAATCGGTAGATAATGCGCCGCCAACTACATAAGTAGGACGAATAGCCGTAACTGTCACTAAATTAATTTCACTATATTCATCGCAATTAATAGCTAAGTCGTAAGGGCCTGCTACTTCAAGACGTTGGCGAACCGCTAAAGACAAAGATTCTAGAAAGTCTGGTCTGTCAGTATAAAGCGAGAATCTCCAGTCAATATAGGGGCAATTAGCCTCAAAATCTTTAGTAATTTCACTACCAAAAAAATCTAAATTGCAGTGAGGATATTTCTTCTTAATTCCTCGCAAAAGTGGAGTAGTAACGACAAAATTACCGACTTTATTAGAAGAAAAAACAGCAATATGAGGATTTAAGCCTAAAATTTGATTAGAAAAAATTTCCATATTTTTGGAAACACCACCTCTTTAAGATTTATGTTATTCATGGATTAAAATTACTATTGGAGAGAAAAAACAGAAAAAAGAATAGGTAAGTAATTTCTGATAAATTTATTTTGGAGATCAAAATACAATTTTTTTCAATTAAGCATTATTTAGCACAATTCCATCTTTCTACTACTTACAAGCGAGTTAAACAACAAATTAAAGCTACTCCTGGATTGTTTGCAACAGTACTACTCGTAATCTCTCAATCAGTTGCGAAACTCTTGTTTCTATGTCTTTTGATGGCTCGGCTTTCTGTTCATTGGTGAGGTATTGAAGTAGCTCTATCAAAAGCTCTTCAACGAGTGGGGTATGTAAAAATGATCGCCAAACCTTGCTATTTTGTCTCTGAATCACATTATTCTCAACAATTTCTAGGTTTTTGAGTTGCTTTTGACTGTTGAGGCTTGCTTGCAAGCGAACTCGTCGTTCTAAAGCAGATCGAAAATTTATCTTGCTGACTTCTTCTCCTAAAGCTTGTGACAGTAGCTTCCATAACTTAGGCCCGACATCTTGCTTCAGATAACTAGGGGTATAGCGATAGTTGGAGGCTTTTGCCATCTCGTCATAGGTCTGATCTTTCCACGCTCCCCACAAAATAAATTTTTCGACATCCTTTAAACGTCTTTGGTTTTTGGTAAAGACATCTGTATCTAAAATTTGAAAGACTTCTTCAAAAGATATTGTCAACTCAACTTACCTCACATACAATCAAGAACTATTCTCTTGGAAAAATTCTCAGACGACCCCGCTACCGAAGCCGTCGTAGTGCTGGTCAACCAAAAGACCCTACTTATTTTTCAGTTTTTTTGGTGGGTTTTTCGCAAAGTTTTGGTTTTATTACAAAAGTTTAAAGTTTTGAATGTAAAAGTTTATTAAGTTTGTTCTAACAGATCAGGTATTCTGTGAAAATTTTTATTGCAAGTAACTAGCTACTGATATGGCATAGAGCCGAAATATGTGTAATTTCCCACAATATAGTCTGAAAACCCTTGTCCTGTATAGGTTTGAAAAATTGCTACATCTAAGTCAAAAAAGCCGTTATCTACAACGGAAAATCAAGCCTTTTCAGGTCATCTTGCAAGTTTTTGGTCATATCTCGTAACCCTTATTTTTAGGTTCGTTTCTAAGAACACGTAAATCGTCGTCTAAAGATATTTAAAATTTTGTCTAATAGATATCAAAACCGTCACCGAGGTTTTGGCTTAAAGTCGAATTTAATTGCGGGAATTTATAATTACGAATTAGCCATATAAATCGATTAAAAAATCAAATTTATCAAATAATTTCAGTAACTAATCAATAACTGAAACAACGTCTGCTGCCATTTTTTTATTTAGCGGTAAGCGAAGCCATGCCATAGGCTTATCGCCCGATAATACTTACTCGAAACAATTTATAAACTCTTACCAAAAACTGAAATTAGAATAAGTGGGAGCGGAAACGATGACATTGGGCAAATTATTAATGCTATGGTTGCCGAAGAGAATCGCTTACTCCAAATCCGCTCTGCCAAGGTTAAGTTTACTGCTAACATGACCATGCTTGTTGTCGACTCTGGCGGAATCTATCCTTTGGTTTAATCTGATTGCTGCTTTCTACAATTACGAGCTTTGCCTCCCCAAAATAAAATTTTCCTGAGCGACTTTTGTAAGAGGTCTAATGTACACTTACTGCTGTAGCGACTTTCAGTAGATCGAAAACTTTTGTAAGTTGACGGAAGAATAAGGGTTTTAGCCGATGGTTTGGGACTAACACAAGCGTTCATTTGCGATCACCTACGGTGGGCGGTTACGCCATCGCAGCAGAGTTAATTGACAACAGAATTACTCGAACAGCAGATTATAAGAGGATTCGGGCGAATTCTATACACTGGCTAAAATGAGCGGTTGGTAAGGCTTCTAGAAATCTTTTCGATCTACTGAAGTTACTATCTTTGACTTCAACTTGGTATAAATTTCTGGCATTGCGAATTGGGAAAAGCTGCGAATTGTTATGAGGACCTGTTTTGCATCTTTGCTCTCGGTGCAAACGCCCACTGTCGTCAAGCGCATGAATTACTGATAGGGAGAATCGTACTCCTTTTTCACTCTCCACTTCCCTGAATAATTTGAGTTAATTCATTGCGGCTATGATTTGCTTCTGACCAAAAAGCATTGGTTTTCCCTAAAACAACCATCAATTCCTCTCGATAACGTTATACAACATCAAGTTGATGGGAATACTAATGTCAGCAAGGAAAACAAAATTCTGTCATAAGGTATGTATAGATGGCGACTATGAACTCTATCCCCTTCATTCCAGGATATCAAATTAGCTCTCAACTGTATGCTGGCTCCAGAACCAACGTGTATCGAGCTATCCGCCAATCAGACCAACTTCCAGTCGTTATTAAACTTCTGACCTTAGAGTATCCCAGTTTTAACGAATTACTACAATTTCGCCATCAGTATACAATCAGTAAAAATCTCAACATTGCTGGAATTATTCATCCCTTATCGCTAGAAACCTATGGCAATGGCTATATTTTGGTGATGGCAGATATCGGAGAAATTTCTTTAAGAGAATACATTAAAAACTCTAATTTATCCTTAGTAGAAGTTTTAAATATTGCTATTCAACTAGTCTGCATTATCCACAATTTACACGAAAACCGTATTATTCATAAAGATATTAAACCAGCAAATATTCTGATTCATCCCCAAACAAAACAAATTCAAATCATTGACTTTAGTATTGCTTCCTTACTACCTAAAGAAACCCAAGAAATTAAAAGTCCAAATGTTTTAGAAGGAACTCTCGCCTATATTTCCCCAGAACAAACAGGCAGAATGAACCGTGGCATCGACTACCGTAGCGATTATTATTCTCTGGGTATAACATTGTATGAAATCTTAACCGGAAAGTTACCATTTAATTGTGATAACCCGATGGAGTTGGTGCATTATCATCTGGCAAAAATGCCACCGCAGCTAGAAGGCAGAAGCAAAGAAATACCAAAAGTCTTATGTGATATTGTCATGAAGTTAATGGCGAAAAACGCCGAAGATAGATATCAAAGTGCTTTGGGATTAAAGCATGATTTAGAACTTTGTTTAGCCCAACTCCAAGATACAGGAGAAATTAAAGATTTTGAAATCGGTCAGTGGGATGTCTGCGATCGCTTCCTCATCCCGGAAAAATTATATGGCAGAGAAGCAGAAGTAGCTAGCTTATTACAAGCATTTGAGCGTGTGATTCACGGCACATCAGAAATCATGCTAGTAGCGGGATTTTCTGGGATTGGTAAAACTGCTGTGGTGAATGAAGTCCACAAACCAGTTACCCGTCAGCAGGGTTATTTCATCAAAGGTAAGTTTGATCAATTCAATCGTAATATTCCCTTATTCGCCTTTGTGCAAGCTTTACGTGACTTAATAGCGCAATTGTTGTCAGAATCAGACGCACAATTGGTACAGTGGCGCAATCAAATTCTTCAAGTTGTTGGAGACAATGGGCAAGTTTTGATTGAAGTAATCCCAGAATTAGAACAGGTAATTGGTAAACAACCGCCTGCACCAGAACTATCGGGAACAGCAGTACAAAATCGGTTTAATTTACTATTTCAAAAGTTTATTGCTGTCTTCACCACAAGGGAACATCCACTGGTAATGTTTCTGGATGATTTACAGTGGGCAGATTTGGCTTCGCTACAGTTAATTAAACTGCTGATGGAAAATCAAAAATATCTGCTGTTGTTAGGTGCTTATCGAGATAATGAAGTGTCAACCGCACATCCATTTATGTTGAAAGTGGAGGAACTCAAGAAAGCTGATAAGACTGTTAATACTATTACTCTTGCCCCTCTTTCCTTGAGTGATACCAATCAGTTAGTGGCTGATACTTTACATTGTCCGACACAGATATCGCATCCCTTAACAGAATTAATTAATCGCAAAACTAAAGGCAATCCCTTTTTCATCACGCAGTTTCTCAAGGCTTTATACGAAGATAAACAAATTAAATTTAATCACCAGCAAGGTTATTGGGAATGTGATTTTGCTCAAGTCAATGCGCTATCTGTGACTGATGATGTGGTAGAATTTATGGCTACTCAGTTACAGAAATTGCCCCAGCAAACGCAAAATGTCCTGAAGTTAGCTGCTTGTATTGGTAACTCTTTTGATTTAACTACTTTGGCAATTGTTTCACAACAGTCGTCACAGGAAGCGGCAGATGCTTTGTGGAAGGCTTTGCAAGAAGGATTGATTTTACCGCAAAGTCAAGTTTATAAGTTTTATCTCAGCCATGAACAAGAAGTTAATACTAACAATATCAAAAATGTTGCTTATCGCTTTCTACACGATCGCGTCCAACAAGCTGCTTATTGTTTAATTCCCGAAGACCAAAAACAAGCTACTCATTTGGCGATCGGTAAATTATTGCACGCTAATACACCTACAACTCAACTAGACACATATATCTTTGAAATTGTCAATCACTTGAATATAGGCATTGATTTGATAACTCAGCCTGACACAAAACTGGAGTTAGCGCAACTGAATTTGCTGGCGGGGCGCAAAGCCAAAGCAACGATCGCCTATAATGTTGCTGTCAAATATTGTACCCAAGGTATTGACTTACTGCCCTCCGATGCCTGGACGGAACATTACAAATTAACCCTGAATCTGCATAATGAACGTTTAGAAGCTGCCTGCCTAAATACAGACTTTGACAAGCTGGCAGGATGGGGTGACGTTGTGTTGCAATCTGCTACTTCTTTGCTTGATACTATCAAAGTCTATGAAACCCGAATGACGGCATTCCGGTCTCAAGGTCAATTTGCCAAAGTAGTTGAGACTGGGTTACAAGTGTTGAAATTACTCGGTGTGGAATTTCCCGAACAGCCAGCTGTGGCAGACATTAGCGCAGCAACTCAACAGACAAGGCAACTATGGATGGAGCGCGCACCCCTAAGTTTGCTGGATTTGCCTGCGATGAGTGATCCGCATCAACTGGCAGCCATGCAAATAATGACTACACTGGTGTCCTCTGCGTACATTGGTAAACCGACACTGTTACCACTACTTACATCTAAGCAAGTGGAGATGGCTATCCAGTTTGGCAATTCATCTATTGCTATCTTTTCTTATGCAGACTACGGAGTGACTCTTTGTGGTTTGATTGGAGATATAGATGCTGGGTATGAGTTTGGACAGCTTTCATTAAAGTTACTAGAACAACACCAGATTAACGCTTTTAAAAGCAGAGCTTACTTTATTGTCAACAGCTTTATTCGGCATTGGAAAGAACCATTAAATCACAGTATCCCATGTTTGCTAGAAGCTTATCAGAGCGGCTTAGAAACCGGAGATTGGGTATGCATGGCGTTGAACCTAGTGTCATATAGTCAGTGTAGCTATTGGAGTGGTCGAGAATTAAATGATTTGGCTGAAGAAATGGAGACTTATCGGCAAGTCATCAGCCAAGGCAAACAAGAAGCAACGTTAAAATATTATGAATGCTACCAGCAAGCGATTCTCAATTTATTAGGACAAGCGGAAGTTCCCTATTGTTTACAGGGCAAAGTCTTCAATGCCGCCCAAATCTTGCCCAGCTTACAAGCTGCCAGCAATCGCACGGGGTTATTCTATCTTCATCTCAATCAAGCTGTTCTCTGTTATTTGTTCGGAGAATACCAAGCAGCCTCACAACAAGCAGCCTTAGCAGAACAGTATAGTAATGCTGTAACTGGCTATTTCGTCGTAGTTGTCCGAGTTTTTTATGATGCTTTAATTCATCTAGCACGCTACACCGATGTTAATGCCCAAGAACAATCAGTCATTTTAGAGCGAATCAATGCTCATCAAGAAAAACTACAAATTTGGGCTACTCATGCTCCATTCAATCATCAACATCGTTGGCAACTTGTGGCAGCAGAACGCTATCGAATGCTTGGTCAATTTACTGAGGCGATGGAACATTATGATTTGGCTATTGCCCAAGCCAAAACACATGGTTATGTGCAAGATGAAGCACTCAGCAATGAACTGGCAGCTAAATTTTACCTAAGTTGGGGCAAACAGAAAGTCGCGGCAGGTTATATGCAGGAGGCATACTACTGTTACGCTCGTTGGGGCGCAAAAGCCAAAACCGAGGATTTGGAAAACCGCTATCCCGATTTACTGCGTGTTATTCTCCAGCAGAAAGTACAATCACTGCATATGCTGGAAACACTATCGAGCAGCGTTAGTCACCAGATTTCGGTTCATAATTCCACTAATTTGGGTCGTTCTTCTAGCACTGACATTAGTAGCTTTGATTTTGCTGCTATCCTTAAAGCCTCCCAAGCTATTTCTGGCACGATTCAACTGGATGAACTACTGCACAAATTAACACAGATTATTCTGCAACATTCTGGGGGCGATCGCTGTGCCTTAATCCTACCTAATACTCAAGGAAAATGGTTGGTAAGAGCCATTGCAACACCCGAAACCACAGAACTTTGTGCCGAACCTTTAGAGGGCAATCCCAACTTACCAATTAAGTTGATACAGTACGTCAAAAACACTGAAGAAATCGTGATGATTGACGAACTCAAAACCAATTTACCTGTAATTGATGAGTATTTAAGTCAACAAAAACCAAAAAGTTTGTTGTGCTTGCCAATTCTCAATCAAGGACACTTAATTGGGATTTTGTATTTAAAGAACCGCTCAACTAGTAGTGTGTTTACAAGCGATCGCATCCTAATTCTCAACTTTCTTTGTACCCAAGCGGCCATTTCTCTGGAAAATGCCCGTCTTTATCAAGATTCACAAATTTATGCTCAACAGTTAGAACAATCTCTAGAAAAATTACGGCTCAGTGAAGCCCGCTTTCAGAAACTAGCAGATAATGTTCCTGGAATGATTTATCAGATCCGAATTAAAGCCGATGGTTCGGCTTCAGTACCATACGTCAGTTCTGGGTGTCAAAGACTTTACGAAGTAGCAGTCGAAGATTTTCTGTCAGGAAAATGTAGTATGCGTGATTTTGAACATCCCGACGATCAAGCAGAAGCCTTTCGCGCAGTTATGGAGTCAGCGAAAAATCTTACCCCATTTCAGCATGAGTGGCGCATTGTTACACCTAATGGAAATATTAAGTGGGTAAAAGCGGCTTCTCAGCCAGAACTCGGCGAAGATGGTGAAATGGTATGGGATGGTATTGTGATTGACATTAGCGATCGCAAACTTGCTGAAGCTGCCATTGAGCAAAAATCTCAAGAACTAGAAAATGCTCTGCAAGAACTACAACAAGCCCAACTGCAAATGATACAACAGGAAAAAATGTCTGCACTAGGTAACTTAGTTGCTGGGGTAGCTCATGAAATGAACAATCCCCTCGGCTTTATTTCGGCTAGCCTCCAACAAGCTAAACCTATTTTGGCTGATATCACTGAACATCTAAAATTATATCAAAAAGCTCTACCGAATCCGGAAGTAGAAATTCTCGATCATGCTGAAGAAATTGACTTAAACTATAGCTTAGAAGACATGCCAAACATGGTTGACGCAATGGTTATGGCTTCTGAGCGATTAAAAAATATCAGCACCAGCTTAAGAACTTTCTCCCGGGGCGATAAAGATTATAAAGTGCCATTTAACATCAATGAAGGCATTGATAGTACAATTTTAATTCTCAAACATCGCCTCAAAGCGAATGAGCAACGTCCAGAAATTATAGTTGTAACTGAATATGATAATTTACAGCCAGTCGAGTGTTTCCCTGGACAATTAAATCAGGTATTTATGAATATTTTAGCTAATGCTATTGATGCTTTAGATGAGTTAAGTATAGGTCGGAGCTTTGAGCATTTTAAGCTAAATCCACATAAAATTATAGTGAAAGCTTTCATTGAAAATCATACCTTAAAAATATTAATTGCTGATAATGGCCCAGGAATAAACGAAGATGTAAAAGCACGCATATTTGACCATTTATTTACTACGAAAGGAGTGGGAAAAGGCACAGGACTAGGACTAGCGATCGCACAGCAAATTGTGGAAGAAATACATGGGGGTAGAATTGAAGTTAATTCTGTTTTAGGAAAAGGAACAGAATTTATAATTTATATTCCCATTACTGAGAGGCTATTTATAAAGTAAATCTAAAAGAGAGCCATCAGATAAAAAGGCAGCGATAAGATACTGTTTGTGCAAGTATATTTACATAGGAAACAATGAGACGAAAGTCTTATTCTACAGACCTTAGTGACTCAGAATGGGCAATTTTAGCTCCTTTGATTCCACCCGCTAAATGCGGTGGTCATCCCCGAACAACTGATATGCGATCGTGTTGCAACGTTTTGTACCAGTCCTATATCTTTTGGCAAAATTGGGATGCTCCCGATTGCTACAGCTTTACGGTGATTCAATTAATATCAGTAAAGTAAATACATTAGCAGTGCTTTAAGGTGGTACTTTTTCCCGAAACGGTAGAAGTCAGATTCGCAACTGCACTTAATGGTGAATCATCTAACCAAATCTGCCAGTAATCGAATTAAGCGTGTAATGTGTTAGGTTATTTGCTCCTTACCCAAATTATTTAAGGCGTTATCTCGCCCCTATATTCAACTCCAGAACATTCAGTAATTTGTCTTCTACAGAAGTAAAATTTGGACGCTTCAACTTCTCCAATGACTGCAACCGTCTTTTTGTCTATCTCTAAAGATAGAATCAGAATATATTCAGCTGATGCGAGCGATCACAATCAGGTGAGCGAAATATCGTTATTGGCAACCAAGGTGGGGGAAAATGTTAGAGCCAGATTAAACTAAGGGTATGAGAATTAGTATTTTTCAAGAAATGACAGTTAATAATGGATTGATTCTGACGCTGTTTATTCTGGTTATAACCCTGCTAGCTCTTGGCTATGGTTTTGGCGTGAAAGCTCGACGTTTACCCTTTACGGCAGAAATTGGGTTTAGTGAAAAGCAATGGCAATTTCTGCGATGGTGGGTCAAGTTAGCCTTGGTTGCTGGAGTTTTGTTACCTATGTGCTTATTAGCTCTGGCTTGGAGACAACCATCTTCATGGGTATTCTGGGGGAGTTACCTATTGACAGTAGCCGTGCAACTCCAGAGTGAACGTGTCCTTAGTCGCTCCCTTGTGCCAAGTATTGTTGTACCCATTGGTTTTTTTTACACAGCTTTTCGGTTGTGGCAACTGCTAAACGGATTTACACAATTAACATTTTCCTATTTGACATTGGTGGGTTTTGGCATTGTTGTGTTGTTTTGGGTTGCTAACTTAGTAATGTTGATAGTAATGGCCATTCCAACGGTCTTTGTGGGTTCGGAGTCAATTTCACAATCTTGATTTATGTAAAAAATTTTTACTGCTTAACTGAAAGCCGTGTTCTTGAAAAACTACTACAACTAAATAGAACAGTTAGTGAACTCTGCACTCACAATCAGGTGACACCATATCACAAGTACTGTTCTACTTATGCTTTAGTATTCTGGTGAGAGGAATGTGCCAAGTTATTACACAGTAGAATTTTTTAATTGAAAAGTTCTTGGTTCATAGTCACTTAAAGATGGATATTGAATAAGAGGTGTAGTTTCCAAAGTTAACAGACGTTGGCGATATTGTTCTAGATATGCAAAAAGTCGCGGATGGCTAAAAAAAACAAAAAAAGTTTTACAGTGGAAAAAAGAAACAGCATACACTGAAGTCACAAGTCGCTTGCTCGTCTAAATTTTTACCAGCCTTATTGATTTACTTACTGCTTTGCCTGTGTGCCAGTTTTGGGTGCGGAATGTGGGTTATAGGCGTTCTTCCAGCTTATTATCGAACCAACAGACACATCTAAAATTGTTTGAATTTCCTCATACTTGTAGCCTTGATAAACCAGTTTCACAGAAAAGAGCTTTCCTAACTTCACGGGCATCTGGGCAATTATCTATAAATTCTTGTAGTTCTGCGATTACCGCTTCTAGATACTGCTTTATCATTGTTCGCTCTTAGACAGATTTTTCCCACCGTATTATCTCGCAGCCTTTTTCAGAAATCAAATATGATTCCTATAGTCCTCAATCTATTACAAAAAGTTCACTATCCCCAGACGCAAGATTTCTCGTGTAAAGTCACAAGAATACCCGATAGTTGCATCGGCAAGAAACTTGCCAGCCAAACACTCTTTTGTTACCCCATAACCCCCAAGAATTTCAACTGCTGTTTGTGCGTTTTTGATTGCAACATCCACTGCAAAAGTCTTGGCGGCTGGTGCTTTGATTGTGGCGGCAAGTTGGGGAGAAGTTTCTGCTGTAACTGCTGCATCCCATACTACCAGTCGTGCAGCTTGAGTGTTAATCATCATGTCTGCTAATTTTAAAGCCACTGCCTGATGTTCGATAATCGGACGGCCCCAACTGACTCTTTGCTTGGCATAATTCAAAGCATACTCATAAGCAGCACGAGCCAAACCAACATAAGAAGCTGCCAGCCCAATAGCTACTTCTGGAAGCAACATCAGTAGTTTTGCAGCTCCTCCTTCTTGTCCAATCAGATTTTTTGCAGGCACTGGCACGTTATCCAGATAAATCTCAGCATGATGACAAGCTTTCCAACCAATCATCTGTGTCTTTTTGCCAAACTTAATCCCTGGTGTATCTGTTGGAACGTAGAAGATAGACAAACTTTCGTGCAATGGTTTATCCATCGCTGTACGGGCAATGATGAAGTAGCTATCCGCAATTCCAGCATTTGTAACTAACGAGGATTTTGTTCCATTGAGAATGTATCCATTGCCCTCGCGTGCTGCAAAAGTCTTCATCCCAATATTCGAGTCTGGCAAGGGGCAGAACATATCTGAAGTGGCGACATTAGGTTCACTCTCTGCGGCACTGAATAGATGGGGTTTTCCAGAATTGACAAAAGATAGTATTCGTTTTTGCTGTTCTTGGGTTGCAGCTCTGCTAACAAACAGTGACATAGCTGCGGTGAGATTAAAGTAGCTACAAGCAATGCTGACATCAACAGCGCCTATTTCTTCTAACACTACAGCCAAGTCTATGCAGTTTCCACCTACACCTCCTAGCTCTTTTGGAACCATCAAGGATGTAAATCCTAATTCAGCTCCCTTATAGAAAACGTGTTTGCAAAAATCCCAAGGTTCCATCTCTGGATTGTTAGACTCTTCAATTATCTGAACAATAGGCCCAATCTCGTTTTGAGCAAAGTCACGCGCAAGAGACTGCAACATCTCCTGTTCTTGAGTGAGACTGAAGTCAATCATTTTTTATTTTGTCTCTATTTCTACAGTGTAAATATACAACTTTCTTTGATGTACTATAGCCTTATAATTAGTATCAAAATATCGGTTTTGTAACCAGATTTTCTTATTTAAACTTTGTGTACAAGTAGAAAAGTCTTTATGTATACTAGCTTTAGGATATGCACGTCTCTTTCAACAAGTAAGCACAAAAGAAAAATAAGTCAAAAATACCTATAAAAAAATCAATTGCTATAACCTATTAGAAGATATCTACTAAATTAGATAAGCTTATCCCGCATTTTGGATAGGCTATATGAGTTGATTTTAATTATCCAAAGAATTATAGGCAAGATTCAGTTTGGTGGCTGACTCTTCTAATAAGCGTTGTTCATCAGCATTTCTTGGTAACACCAGTTGGCGCTCAATACCTATTGAGCCAATGATACACGGAAGTCCAAAAACAACTTCAGTCCCAACTCCATAGCTAGAATCTGCTCTCACTGATACTGGAAATATCTGTTTTTCATCTCGCAGGATGGTATCAATTAATTCACAAATTGCTATTGATATGCCATAGCTAGTATTTCCTTTGCGTTCAGAAATGTTATAGCCTCGCTTACGAGTTAACTCTGCGTACTCTTGCTGAATTTGTTCCAGCGTTTCTCCTTGTGGTATAGGAAATTCAGCTAACCCAATTCCGCCAATAAATGCACTAGACCAAACGACAAATTCACTGTCTCCATGCTCTCCAATCACATAAACATGAACATCTTGTTTTGCAACATTCAGTCGCTTACCAAGTTGATATCTCAATCTAGCAGTATCAAGAACAGTCCCCGAACCGAAAATTAGGTTTTCTGCTCTCGTGGAACTGGCGATCGCAATCCGCGTTAGTACATCAACTGGATTGCTAACGATAAGCACAATTGAATTCGGTGCAACTCGATCCAATTCTTTCATTGTCGAACGTATGATCTCTGCATTGTCACTCAACGTATCTAATCGAGTCTGTCCAGGTTTTTGCTGTACCCCAACAGTCACGACAATTACATCAGAATCAACTAAATCCTCATACTTGTTTGATGGTATAATTTCCATCTCTTCAAGTAAGGGAATGCTGTCTTCAATATCCCATGCTTGTCCCTCAGCTTTTGATAAGGTTCGGTCAAAAAGCACGACTCTTACACATTTACGGAGTAGCACTAAAGCATTTGCTACGTCTGCACCTACATTCCCCGCACCAATGACCCCAACCTTGGATGTTTTGCTACTCATGTCGTATCTACCTTTTTTGTAACTGTTTTTCGCTTTGGGTTAAGAATATAACTGATATTGTCCAAAATCACCCAATTCGGCAGTTGAATTGTGCAATCCTTCCACCCAACACTGCCATAAATTAATCCCCCTAACGATCGCAACTCCCAAAAACCGCCTCACAAAAATGTCAAAGCCAGTAGCTTTTATAACACAAAAACTACCCAACCGAATCTTTGCGCCAGATTTCCCGCCAACACGCCACTCATCACTCCAATAGCTTACATCAGCAGAACTTTCGGCAGTCTTGGGAAAATCGATTAGGGAAGCAATGGGCTATGCCCCGTAAGAGCGATCGCTACTTTTACAGTTAAACAAATTGCAAATCAAAACTCTTTTACTTGTCGCTGGTCTTCATCAGGTGGATGCCAACAAGCTTCTTTTTAAAGTTAAATATAATGTTAAAAAATGATAAGTTCTGATTTGACTATATACAATTCATTAATACGTATCTATCTTAGGTTATAGTTTATCTAGCTTATAGAGATTGATAGTTGATGGTTTTAAACAGCATGAGAACTACACTCATACTGAGTATCATCCTTTTCAGTCTATAAGACTATATTCTTAACTTAAAAACCATGAGATTAGATCATAAGTACAATACCGTTGCCAAAATAAAAGCATGAAGAGATAAGGAACTTCGTAGTAGAGTTATTGTTTTTCACCACGACAACTCAAAAACTACTTGCAGCCTATGCCAGACATCTTATAACTGTTTCAATGCTTATTACCGCAGATAAACACTACAATGATGCGGCAATTAAACCAGATAGTTCTGTCCATGTTTTACAAAAAAATAAATCTATATGCATAGACGAGCGCCCTTACCTTTGTTTTTAGGAGTATTAACGAGTTCTAGCTGTTTTCTCTTCAGTGTAGCAGCCCAAGTCCCATCTAATTCGCAGCAGTCCTCGACTCGGAGTGAAGCTCAAGCTGCTAGTTGGTTTGAAGCCCATCGCGCGCAGCCAGCAGCTTTACGAGCATTTGTACAACGAATGCCGAAGGGAGGAGATATCCACAGTCATTTAAGCGGGGCCGTGTACGCAGAAGACTATCTGGAGTGGGCTGCCATCGATGGGTATTGTGTGAATCCAAAAGTGGGGGCTTTAGTTGAACCTAAGGCTTGCGGTCAGGACAGTAGCTATTTTCCAGCCTCAGAATTATTAAACCGAACATCTGTTTATGATTCCCTAATAAATCGTTGGTCTACTCGTAACCTCCAATTTGCTGGAAAATCCGGACACGACCAATTTTTTGACGCTTTTAGTGGTTTTGGGGCAATTTCAGACTCTGCGAGTCGTCGGGATGATATGGTCGCAAAAGTAGCAAATCGGGCAGCTTCGCAGCATATTACCTATTTAGAGTTAATGCTTACCGTTCAGGGGAGTGAGGTTCGACAGCTAGGGCGTGAAGTTGGTTGGAATAAAGATTTGCAAGAGATGCACCGTCAATTGCTCAAAGGAGGATTAACCAAGCTAGTTATACTCGGCAGCCAGCAATTAGCACAGTTGGAGCGCGAAGTCTGGAAAACACTTGGTTGCGGAACTCTATCAGCACAGCCCGGATGTGCAGTGACGGTGCGCTATTTGCAGCAAACGACAAGAACAAAGTCGCCTGTTGAAGTGTTTGCTCAGTTAGCTTATGCCTTTGAATTAGCTTCATCGGAAAAGCGTGTGGTTGGCATCAATCTCGTCGCCCCGGAAGATAATCCGATTGCACTGCGCGACTACACGCTGCAAATGCAAATGCTGCAATTTTTCAAACGCCAATTTCCCAATGTCAAGGTTGCGCTCCATTCTGGAGAGTTAACTCTGGGATTGGTTCCGACCGAAGATTTACGTTTCCATATTCGGCAAGCTGTAGAAGTGGCACAGGCATCTCGGATCGGGCATGGTGTGGATATTCTTTTTGAGGAGCGTCCTTTCGAGTTGATGGAGCAAATGAAGCGACGCGGTGTGATGGTCGAAATCTGCTTGACCAGTAATGAGGTCATTTTGAATGTCCAGGGAGATCAACATCCTTTTAGGGAGTATTGGAAGGCTGGGGTACCAATGACTCTTGCTTCCGATGATGAAGGCATTTCCCGCATTGATTTGAGTCATGAGTATCTGTTAGCGGCAACGAGATATGGGTTGGGATATAAAGACCTGAAGCGACTAGCTCGCAATAGCTTAGAATATAGTTTCGCTCCGGGAAATAGTCTCTGGAAGTCGCCTGAGTTTAAGGAAATGGTTCCAACTTGTGCAAACGATACCCCTGGTGATACTTCTGTTTCTCAAAGGTGCAGTGCTTTTTTGCACAAGAACGAGCACGCACGGATTCAATGGCAGCTAGAGTCGGAATTTGCTCGGTTTGAGTTATTGCAGAAGTCGCTTTGATTGACTTTCACCAAAAATGTAGAAGAACGATTTACTTAGACAATGAAATCTCGGCACAAGGTTCAACACCAACACACCATTCATCGCTCCAATAGCCTACATCAGCAGGGCTTTCGGCAATAATAGAGAGAATCGATTAGGGAGGCGATGACTACGCTCCACCTAGCGATCGCTACTGATTCTAGTTTTATTTTGAGTTCATTTTTAGGGTAAATATCTATCGTAATTTGCTCCTTTTGTGATGGTTTAACAGCAATTCATTTTTGCAATTGATAATCTTGTATAGAAACAAGTTGCCAATTAGATTCTTATGAAAGTTCTAATACCCATTGATGATAATTAAATAAGCTTTTTCTATGACCAACGCTGATAAAAGTTGTTTTCGTTGATTGTAACTGTTGATATAAATTACCTTCGTTATTTAAATCTAAAGCACTCGTTGCTTCATCTAAGATAGTGAAACTAGGATGTGTAATTAATAGCTGTGCAAAAGCGAGGCGTTGTTGTTCTTCTAACGACAATATATTTTCCCAAGGAACTTTTGTATCAAAGCCATCTATGCGGGTAAGTAAGTGTTGCAGGTTAACTTGTTGCAAAATGTGTTCAAGTTCATGATCGCTCATTTTCCTATCTGTGTGAGGATAGAGCAACTGTTCGCACAAAGTCCTTAAAATGATATAAGGCGGTTGGGGTAAGAATAATATTTCTTTTAAGGGAGGACGCACGAGACGACCAGTTCCCGCATTCCACAAACCAGCGATCGCTCTCAACAAAGAACTTTTACCCCTACCACTAGTAGCTGTAGGAGATCCTCAGCAGTGTATTCAGCTACTGGCAAGTTATCAGATACATCGGAACTTAATCGTGGTTTAGTTAGTCCAAGTGCTAAAATTCCGCCACTGGAAGTGCCAGTAATTAAATCAAACAAACTGAATATAGGCTTTTGTGTCCGTCTTTCAATTTCTGCTAGGAGTAATGCAGGAATAATGCCCCGAATACCGCCTCCATCAATGGAAAGTATTTTATATTTGGGACGGGCTTCTGTATTCATGGTTTCTGGCGATTCCTCCTGAGTTAATATTTGTGCTTGTTGGATATTGACGGGATCTTCAGTTTTGTCTGTTTTGGTTTCCTCGTCATGTGGTTCGAGAGCGATCGCGGTTGGAATAATCTCGGATTCTTCGCTGTTTGTTTCTGTCTGTTGAATTTCCTTTGCTTGGTCTTCGTCGTCACTTACTAACGATACCGTTGCTGCTAATAAATTTGTGGTTAGTGGTGATATATTTTCTTCAGGAATAACTGCTGTCTCAGTTTGGATCTCTTCTTAAATATCTTCTTGATTGGATAATTCTGCTGCAAATGGAACTGGATTTGATGATTGTGCTGCGAATGGAATTTCTGCTAAAGTCCAAATAGGATTACCACGAAAATTTCCTTGATAAGACTTTCCAGTTTGGTTTTTGACAGTTGTACCTTGCCCTTCGTCTAATTTCCAGTAAGCCACTAATCCTTCTTCATCCCCGACTATTAGCCCACAACGATGAGTCTGAATTTGTGCTTGAGAACAGGGAGAATTCCAAAAGCTAATATTTGCTAATTGTCCTTTAAAGTATACCTGTTTATGTAACGTTGCTCCCAAAGTTATAAAACTTGTTGCTTTGTTTAAAGATGAACCTCTAAGAGAATCGTTATATTCATGATCGTCAAGGTATACACCTAGCTGACCACTATTAAAAACAATAGTAAAAAAGTGCCATTGTCCTATAGTTAGTTCTCCTTGCCCGAATGTTTTGATACCCTTGCTAACACTTTCATCAATGTAGACATCTAGGCTTCCTGTTTCACTGATGCCGAATTCAAAATTATCGCTATATCTCTCTGAAGAACGGGCAAAAAATACATTGCGCGTCCCCGTAACTAGTGGCTTTATTTGTTAGTTCATGTGGATTTACCCATCCTGAAACCGTAAAAGCTGAACTCCCTTGAGCGAAAACGCCGCCAATATCGTTTCTGCCAAAATCTATGAACCTATCCCACTAATAATATTTTGTGAATCCAGATGTGGATAGTAGC
>NZ_CAXTNE010000078.1:0-29069 GCF_964245445.1 uncultured Nostoc sp. | reverse complement strand
GTACAAGTGCCCAATGCCCAATGCTCAATGCCTGATCCATTTAACTTGTAGGTTGTATTGTGGTTAGTCTGACTTTGTTAGAACCGCAACAGAAAACGCCCCTCCAGCAGTGGTGCTTTGAGAACTCTTCCATAATTCGGATTGGTCGAGCGGTAGATAATCATGTTGTTTTAACTGATAGTTTAGTTTCGCGGCATCATCTAGAACTGAGACACGATTCTGCTAACAATGGCGGTGGTTGGCGGCTGATTAGTCAGGGTACGAATGGGACTTTCCTCAACGGTGTGCTTGTAATTCAGAGTCCCTTACCAGATAATTCATTGTTGCAACTGGCACAGGGAGGCCCAATACTGAAATTCCAAATTCAGGATGTAACAGTACTGGAAACTGGTGTGCGATCGCAACAAATGCAAGAAACAGAAGAGAACGCCGTTGCAACACTCTATTCAGCCCAAGGTAGATACACTTGCACCCATGAAGGCAATTCCCCAAACAATCTGTTTTGCATCCACTGCGGCCAACCTCTCTCAGTACAACAGAAAATTCGCCATTATCAGGTGTTGCGAACTCTTGGACAAGGAGGTATGGGTACTACTTATCTCGCTTGGGATGCGGCTGGTCAGGTTGCGGGTATGCCACAATTGCTGGTGTTGAAGCAAATGAATGCTGATATGCTAAAAATTGCCAAAGCTCAAGAATTATTTGAGCGGGAGGCGTATACTCTCAAATCCCTTAACCATCCGGGAATTCCCAAGTATTACGACTTCTTTGTAGAAGACGGAAAAAAATACTTGGCAATGGAACTAATCCACGGACAAGATTTAGAGAGACGTGTCTATACTACTGGGCCAGTTACGCCAAGCCAGGCGATCACTTGGATGATCCAAACCTGCGATATCTTAGACTATCTTCATAGCCAAGAGCCGCCACTGATTCACCGCGATATTAAACCTGCCAACTTAATGGTGCGAAGTTCACTAAATCGCATAGTGGTGCTAGATTTTGGTGCAGTTAAGGAAATTGGCACAGCACCTGGTACTCGTATTGGTGCAGAAGGTTACTGCGCTCCTGAACAAGAACGAGGACAGCCTTTGACTCAATCTGATTTGTATGCAATTGGGCCAACGGTGATTTTTCTGCTCACAGGCGAAAACCCTTTCAAGTATTACCGCCAACGAGGGCGAAACTTCAGGTTTGATGTGGCAAAAGTTCCCACTATTAGTTCCCAATTAAGAGATGTAATTGATCGCGTTACAGAACCATTGCCACGCGATCGCTATCAAACTGCAAAGGAATTAGCTGCGGCGTTAGCTGGTTGCCAACTTTAGAAAGCGGGGAGTAGGGAGTGGTGAGTGGGGAGTGGTGAATATTAAAAATTCTTATTCCCTATTCCCTATTCCTCATCCCAAGTTTCTACAGCTAGCAATTCACTAACTGGGTCTTGCATACTAAAGCCAAAGTCAAGCAGTTCCTGTTTCCAGTGCTGCCATTCATTACCGTAGAGCAAAGCAATTTTCCAGATGCTATCGCTTGGCTTGATAATGTTCGATTCTATGAGTGATTGCACGTTGCGCTGCAATTTCACCATTGGGTGAATCACTTGCTGAGTCATAACCTCGATTGAATTCAGATTTTGTTGGTAAATACTTAATTAAAACTGCTTTCCATTCTGCAATTGTTGCCGGATCGTAGAGTGGTGTAATTTTGGTAAAGCTAGTCTTAACTTTTTAACTATACCATAACAAACTCTACTAAATTACTGGTAAATTCGCTTTTGTACGGTAATTACCACCACAAAACTCTAAATTCACCAAGCAGTCCTTAAACTTTTTGCAGAAGCTGGGCAAAGGTTCAGGGGATAAGCATTAAGGGCTAAAGGGGTAAAGGATGCTTTTGTTTCCCCTTTTCCCTTTAACCTTTAGCCGTCTTCTTTTTCCTTGTAACCTTTAACCATTAGAGTGCAACAGTACCTTTTGTAAGATATCTATTGTGGACGCCGAGAAAAATAATTACTCGTCTGGGAAGTTGCACTATGTAGTGTGACTGAGGACAACTGTGAAAATTCTATTTGTTTTAATCACAAAAAATATGTGTGCTTGTTGAAGAACTGTAGGACACGGGCTAGCTTGAAAGTTTTTGACTAACAGGTAAATTTGCAATTGAGTAGAAATATCTACTCTTCCTGTTTATTTAAACGTTATTTACAATATCGTAAACATCTAACTTTAGGCTGAATAATCGCAAATCTTTATATAATCTTAATTTTTCGCCCAGTGAATAAAACTTGGAGGGTTTTGCTTTGAAAGATAGGAGCGATCGCATGGCAAAATTGTCGGTAGAGCATGGGCCTACCATAAACTGTCTGTTCGCTCATTTTTGATATGCAAGATTTAATTAAGCCTTACAGGGGTTGTAATCCAGGCAATTCAATAGATTCAGGTATTTTTTCTTGCATAGAGCTTTTGGCATTTTATGATTTATCATATTCCTGTGCCTTAAATAATTGCCTCTGGAAGGCTTTTGTGATAGTCATAAATTTTACTTACAAATAACTGGTTACTTAAAAATAGCCGTTTTCCTTTTGTATTAAGCCTTTAATTCCGCTTCGACTCTCATAATAAGCGAACGCAGAGCATAAAGCTTGCTTGTCTTCAGAGTCAGCATTTGAATTTTGTGTAAAACGTCTTTCACCAAGATGATAGTTTTTGTGAGAAAGTGGGTATCCTAAAAACAGTAATAATACTATAATCTAAGTATTTACCACAGGATATATCTAAGTATGGCTAGTTCAGGGGAAGACTACCTAATTAACCGTAGCAAGCAAATTAAGCGGCGACAAAAGTTGCTAACACTAGTCTCTATGGTCTCGTTCTTAAGTTCCATTGTATTTTCGGCGGTTCCTGTAATTAGACAGGCAATTGAGCCATCCAAAACAGTAGTTCCATCTCCAGATTCTTCATTACAACAAAAGGCACAGGGTTTTGAGATGGTTTTACAACGAGAACCAGAGAACGTAGTGGCGTTGGAAGGGTTGGTAAATGTGCGCTTAGGGTTGAAAGATACTCAAGGTGCTATTCAAGCTTTAGAAAAGCTAGTCAAGTTACGTCCTGATAGGCCGAATTACAAGGTTTTATTGGAGAAACTGAAGAAAGAACAAGTCAACAGCAATTCCCAAACAAATAACCAGTCCAAACTTAATTAATGCTCTTTACTTAAGCTCGACTTTATCCATTTTTTTCGCAACGCGATACTCCTGCGGAGTCATTGCACGATTGCCTCAGCTAAAACCTTTGTGAGACAGTAGTTTGACTTTTTTAACTTCATCGATAATCTGTGACGTGGAAAAAATATTTGCCAAAAAGCCAGGGTTTTGGTCGAATAAAAAAAGCGAGTTCTTAATTTTGGATAAAGTTGAGTTAAGAGGACGTTTAAAAAGTCCTCTTGTCGGTAGCAAAACATTCTATATCCCCCTAAATCCTCCTTGTAAAGGAGGACTTTGATTCTGGTTCCCCCTTTTTCAATAAGGGCTAGGAGGGATCAATAAGTGTCTAAAATCAGAGCCTACCACTTTTCAAACAACCTCCAACGGACGAAAATCTGCGTTCAATTAGTCAACTGGAATGGATATAATAGAAACATTCGATTTTATTCCGTGAAAAGTTAGATACCCAACTTCTTAAAGAAATCGGGTATCTAAAAGTAGAGAATTTTCACAACTCATTTAAGATTACTATATATAATAAATATATTTATAATAAAATTATAAATTTTCTAGAGAATATAAAGGAATTGTCCGTACTTGCTGATTGGCAACTATCTGTTTATTTTCATGTTCTAATACAAATCTGGCATTAATACAAAGAATTAAACTTTGCCACAAGCTATCAGTCAAATTTCTCAATAAAGAAATTGTCAGATTCTCAGTTATATCTATTTCTTCTTCCATCATAAGATTCATAGCTATACTTTGCAATAAGAAATCAGCCTCTTCTTCTGCAATTCCATTGATATCGATCAGTAGAGTAATTTGTTTATGATTAGGATGGGATGTGATTAATTTAATAACATCCATCAATTCTAATCCTAATTTTTCTTCATCTGTTGACCAATCTGGAAAAACAATTATGTTAGTTTCTTTGAGATTCAAATCTAAAAAGGAGGCTTTAATTAAGGCTGTTTTTACAATTCCTGCCATTTTTATCCAAGAAAAATGTTTCGCCTGTTCTAAGCCTGCATTAATTAATAAGTTTCTGCAACTAGGTTTTTGCACTTCACATAAAGCATCAACCATACCCTCAATATCATCATCTTTGACGTAAATTACAGCATTTCCTCCGGCTTCCGGTAGAGAAGCATTAGGAGTAGTAATTACAGGAGAACCACAAGCCATTGCCTCAATTACTGGCATTCCAAAACCTTCATATTGAGAAGGATAAACTAATGCTACTGCTCCAGCATAAGCTAATCTTAATTCTTCATCACTTAATTGTAATCCGTGAAAAGTACATCCAGCAGTATATTGTCGCCATTCAGAAGGTAATTGATTACCTGCACCAGTAACTACTATATCAAAATTGTGTTTGTTGCTTAGTTGGGCAAATGCTTTAAAAAAGAGAATTGCGTTTTTATATCCTCCTAAGCCACTTAATAGGAAATAGGGTTTATTTATACCATATTTATATTTAAAAGCGTTTATTTGAACTTCAGAAGCAGGGCAAAAGAGAGAATCTACCCCACAATGGGCAACGGTAATTGATTCTAATGGTATATCTGGAAAAAAGGTACTTAAGTCCTTAGCTGTATTTTCTGATATAGCAATAAAAGCAGAGGCGTGCTTAATTCCGTTATGTTTTTCTGTCCACATCGGTTCATTTAAGTTGCCTCCTAGTACTTCTGGTATCATGTCATAAGCCATGAATACAGAAGGGGTAATAATGGGGGTAGTGTAGTAGCTTGAAATAAATAATTCTGCTCCTTCTTCATCGCAAACTTGCTGAAGAATCTGGCGATCGCTTTCGGTATTGCTATAGTCATAGGGAGAAATAGTACGATAACGAATACCGTTAATTTTAGGAGCAGTATTAGCACGATCTAACACCAAAATATGATTAGCAAATTCAGTATTTGCCCATTGTTCTAATAAAGATCTCCAAACTCTAGAAATTCCAGTTTTATAAAGTTGGAAAAATACTCCATCAATAAGAATAATAGGATATATAGGTTTTGTAGGTTGCCACTCACTAACTTGATAATCTGATAAGTGTGCTGGTAAAGTCCAGACAACATTGGGATCTGGCCTATGTTTTAGAGGCTGAATATTGCCTCGCCAAGCAATACCCATGATTTGCATTGTTTGATATACTAATGTATTCCATCCTTTTTGCTTGAAATAGTCTAAACCTTGAGCAACATCAGGAGAGGCTAAATCATGAAAAACAACCAAAGCATCATTTTCTGCAAATTTCTCACAAATAATTGCATCATTTAATGGTCCCGGTGCATCGTGATTTCCATCAATAAAAATTAAAGACCATTTTTGACCAGTTTTTTGAGCTAATTCATCTACTTTTTGTGGACTATAACCCGGTACTAGATTAATTTCAGAAAAAACTCCGGCACTTACCAAAGAATTTTTGACATTTTCATAATGACTTTCATTTGCTAAAAGCGGATCAATTACCTCCAGTTTTACTCCCGCTAAGGCTAGATGACAAGCTGACCAACCCATCCAACAACCTATTTCTAAGGCTTTTTTTTCTTTAAATTGCAAAGCTATATTATAGAGAATATTAGCTTCATCTCGACTCAGAAAACCAATGCCAGGATAACGCTGATCAATATACCAATTATGAGGAATTTCTCGACGAAGATAAGGCCACCCAGAAATATTGGTATTTGCTGCAATCATATTTGGAAAATGTTGATCGGGCTTGATAATTTTCAAACCCTGAGAAACATAATCTCTATTAGGTAATAAAGCACGTTTAATAATTTCTAATGTTTTTTCTATCATTCTTTCTTCTTTAAACATTTTTTCGGCTCGTTGTTTAGAAGCTATGGATAGAGACATTCTTAATTCGGGATTGTTAACCAAATTTTTAATAGTTGTTACTAATTCTCTAATGGTGGCTTGGGGGTCAATTTTGGGATCGGCAATTAATTTTCCTGTTTCACCAAGTTCTTCAGGAATACCACTAACTGCACTAGCAATAACAGGTAATCCTTTTGCCATTGCCTCCATGATACAAAGAGGCATTCCTTCTAACTCAGATGGCAATACAAAAATATCAGTAATATTTAACCAATCTGAAACATCAGACTTTTGTCCTAAGAAAATAACTTTCTCTGAAATTGATAAATCAGCAACAGTTTGTTTTAGTTCGGTTTCTAATTCTGGTTGAAAAATACCTCCACCGATCCAAACAAAATAGAGTTTATTCCAAATGGAGGTATGTATTAATTCTTTAATTGCCTCCATTTGATATTGATAACCTTTTCTACGTTCTATTCGTGCGGAAGTAAGGCAAACAACAGCATCATCTGGAATATTAAATTCTTGACGGCGACGTGAACGTATACCGAGATCAATAGGAGTAAAATATTGAGAAGGTCTGCCATAATGAATTACTTCGCCGTGATTAGGAGCTAAACCAAATAATTGATGTAATAAATTTAAGTTATCTTGAGAAACTGCTATTACTGCTTTAGCATGACGATACTGATGGGATAGAACGGTTAATAAATTTAGTTGTTGTTTGGCTAAATGAGGTTCAACTAAACCTTCTACTATGATATAAGGAATGTTTAACTTAATAGCTATGTCTTTAACAACTAAGTTAGAGAAAGGATTGGTATTGCTACAGATAATTAAATCAGGAGGTTGTTGTTCATTAAACAATCTAATTGGAAACTGGGAATCTTGCTCATTCCATTGGATATGCTGAACACCTAATTTTTTCTGTTTATCAATTGAATTGCTTGTTTCTAAAGGTTGTATATATGTTACTTCATACCCTGACTTAGCTAACCCAGATACTAAGGAATGATTGTACTCAGCAACACCACCTACTCCAGGATCATTAGAAAATAAAAATATTTTGGTTTCAATCGGCTTTTTAAAAGTATCTTTTGCAGTAGTCATTTTCTCAGTATTAGGTAATGAGAGATTTGATTCTTGTTTTTTGTGAAATTTTCGATTAGCTTCAATTTCTCGTAGCCTATGAATTAAACCTGATGAATTAGAACCAAACTGTCCTATAGTTTTTTCTATAAAACCTGATGTTAGTGGAATTTTATAGTGCTGGAATACAGAAACAACCCAATCTGAGTGTGTTCGCAGAATTTCTTCTCGAACTTTTTGCCATTTTCCTTCATCTTGAGGACGAGGATAAATCAAGCCTAAATTTACCCACAACTGTCTCACATCCCATTCCATAGTATGAGGAAGACGCTCATAAATTTGTACGGGATGAAATTCCAGATAATGAGATTCTGTTTCATCATCTAAAGCATTAACTATAATTGCTAAATGAGGGGCTAAACAAGCGACCGCATAATACCCAAGAGCAATATATTTAGAAATACGAGAAACTCTATAAATAGTAAAATTAATACTTGTAATTGGGCCAAACTCTAATTCATATAGTGCATCAAAGAAATTATTATATTGTTTTTGGACTTTAGGAAATTCCTTGCCACCTCTCAAATCATTTTCAATAAATGATAAAAAAGTTGCATTTGAATTATCTAAAAAATTTTCTAATATTGTTAGTGCATTAGGCATAAACCTATTTTTACAACTGACAATCCATAAAAATTCACTATCAGTTATTTCAAATGCTCGTAAAATATTCCCATTAGCACCTAAATTTACTTTATGCCTGAGATAGGTTATTTGATTATTAAAACTTTGTTTTCTAATATTTATAACTTCTTGAATTTGTTGAGAATATAGAGAGTCAGAATTATCACCTACAATAACTATTATATTGTTACTAGAAAATGGCAATAATGAATCTAAAGTTATTGCCACCTGTTCAGGTAAGTTGTAACTTAATATGTAAATTGTTAGTTTTGTATTCATATATTCTATATTCCTCATTCCTCTCAATTATTTGGATATGATTAGTTCAAAAAAAATTATTTATATAAAAATATTAGTCTTCAGAAAAAATAACTAATACTTATTAATTATTTTTAACAAATTGTCCAAAATTTTCTCTGGACTTAACCCCATAATTTCCCTGAGTTGTTCTTGATTGTATGCATGAGAAATAATTTGCTCCTTTGCCCCCATAAGGATTAAAGTGATTTTTCGATCTGAGATACTAGCCACAATTTCAGCTACAGTTCCTCCTAAACCTCCTTTAATTGTTCCTTCTTCTAAAGTAATAATTAGAGGAAATTGACTAGCAGCAATGGTAAGGCTTTCTTTATCTATGGGAGAAATAAAAGGACTACTCCATACACCAATTTTTAAGTTATGACTAAGTGCTTTTTGCGCTGTAGCGATCGCTATTGGTAATATTCCTCCTGTACTAATTAATAAAGCATCTTGACCATTCTGCACAGGAATCATTTTTCCGATTTTAAATTCTGGTTGAGTTTGATGTACTATGGGTTCTCCAGCTTTTCCTAATCTCATATAACAAGGACTTTTGATATCTAACATAGCTTTAGTTGCTAATTCCGTTTCTATGGGATCTCCAGGAGCAATTATTGTCATATTTGGTAAAGTTCTTAAAATAGCTATATCTTCAATTCCATGATGAGTATAGCCATGAGAACCATAGGTAAAACCAGCACCAACGGCAACTATTTTAACATTAGCATTATGATAACAAACATCATTGCGGATTTGCTCTAAACAACGCAGAGTAGGAAAATTAGCTATTGAATAAATAAATACTACTTTTCCTGATAATGCTAATCCTGTAGCAATGCCAATCATATTTTGTTCTGCTACACCAACATTAACAAAACGTTGAGGAAAATCTTGAGAAAAACTTTCTAAGACGGAATAACCCAAATCTCCACAAAGCAACCAAATACGCTCATCAGTCTTCGCTAATTCACATAAAGTTTTAATAAAAGCTGTTCTCATATTTTTAATTCTAATTCTGCCAGAGCCTGAGTTAATTGTTCAGTGCTAGGAGACTTATAATGCCAAGCTAATTGATTTTCCATAAAACTAATTCCTTTACCTTTAATAGTATGAGCAATAATCATACTAGGAGCGCCTTCCACAAAAGGAATTTGTTTAAATGCTTCGGCGATTTGTTGGTGGTCATGTCCATCAATTTCCTTGATTGACCATCTAAAAGCATCAAATTTGGCTTTTAAAGGTTCCAAATCTAACACTTCTTTCACTATGCCAAAACTTTGAATTTTATTATAATCAATAATTGCTACTAAATTATCTAATTGATGATGAGGAGCAAATAAAAATGCTTCCCAGTTTGAACCCTCATCTAATTCCCCATCACTCAATAAGACAAATACACGATAGCGTTTATTGTCCCTTTTTCCAGCTAAAGCTATTCCACAACCAATAGATAACCCATGACCTAAAGATCCTGTAGATACTTCTACTCCGGGTACATAATGGCTAATATGACCTGTAAGTTTTGAGCCATTTTGGGAATAGTCATCTAACCATTGAGAGGGGAAAAAACCTTTTTCTGCTAAAGCTGCATATAAGATAGCTGCTCCATGCCCTTTACTGAGAATAAAGCGATCGCGTTCTGACCAAGCAAGATTCTTAGGATCAATATTGAGAATTTCTCCATAAAGAACCGCTAGAATATCAGCCATACTGAGACAAGTACCAATATGAGAAGCATTGGCTTTACATATCATTTTTAATGTCTGAGTACGCAGAATATGCGCCAAATTAATACTATCTACCATATTTTTAATTTGTATTAGGTTGAGTATAAAATATCTTGACTATTTTAATAAATATCAAATCTCATCTGTTATCCTATTATGCATAACTTTAAAAGTATTCTATCATTATTAATATTCTGAAAAATTTTTAATCTGTTAAAATACATCCTGATTTCTTGAGTTATAACCTATACCATATCACTGTTTTTTCAATTGCAGTTAATAAATCTATCCATTGAGTTAACTCTAAATCAGCAATGATTCGTTGAATATCAGGAATATATCTTTGAGGTTTTTGTTCTAGTTCGCTTGTTTGATGAATATTCACTTTGACTTCATACATTTTCCCAATTAATTCAGCTAAATCTTTAATTGATATTTCAGTATTTGAACCTGTATTATAAGGAAAACAACTTTTTCCTTTAAATAAAATATTCCATAACCAAATAATCAAATCTGATGCATATAAATAGGATCTTAAGGATTTTCCATTTCCTTTAATATCAATAGGTTTTCCAGCAAGTGCATCTCGAATAAAATTACCGATTGCAAAATGAATATTAAGTGGGAGATATGGTCCTACAAATGCAAAGCATCTAGCTATTTTTGTTTCTATTCCATATTGTTGATTATATAATGTACAAAGTAATTCAGAAACTCTTTTTCCTTCTCCATAACTAGAAGCTATATTACAAGTGTCAGGAGAACCTTGATAAGTTTCAGGAATATGAGACATCGTATCAGGTTGTTTGCCATAAACTGCACCTGAACTAGTTAATAAATATTTTTTTACTCCTGATACTTTCGCAAAGTCTAAGGTTCTTCTTGTCCCTTCTATCATCTCATTGAACATTCCTAAGTAATTATCTTGATATAACCTAGCGTTGGTAGAAGTTCCTGCATGAATTAAGTAAGAAAATTCTCCTTTAGGGAAGACGAAATTGCAGATATCCCCTTGATGAAATTTCAAAGCAGGGTGATTAAATAGATGAGGACATTTTTGCTTAAATCTCTCTGGATCTCTTGTTAAAATTACTGCTTGAGCAGACAATTTTAATTGCTCAACTATATAAGTAAAACTCTCTAGTAACCAACACCCAAAAAAACCTGTCCCCCCGGTAATAAATATCCGCTTTTCGTTCATTTCATCCCATAATGATTCTGTATGGATAAGAATATGTTGTAAATCCTCTATTAATATTTTCGTCATATTCTCTCTCGTCCACAGAATTTATATAGGTGTTTTAGCATATATAAAAATATATTTTCATTTAAAGCAGGATATACTCCAATCCAAAAACTGTTATTCATTACATAATCAGTATTTGTTAAATCCCCTACTACTCGATATTTTAAGCCTTTATAAGCTGGTTGCTTAATTAAATTCCCTCCAAATAATAGTCTTGTTACTATTTTATTTTCTTCTAAATATTTTACCAGTTCATAGCGATTAAACCCAGCATTTTCTTTTACTGAAATCAGAAAACCAAACCAACTTGGTTCCGATTCATCAGTAGGTTTTGGTAAAATTAATACATCTTGTAAATCTACTAACTTTTGATATATAAAATCAAAATTTTTCCTTCTTTTATGCACAAAATAAGGCAATTTTTCCAATTGTGCCAAGCCTACCGCAGCTTGCATATCGGTCATTTTTAAGTTATAGCCAATATGGGAATAAGTATATTTATGATCGTACCCAAAAGGTAATTCTCCTAATTGCCAACCAAATCTTTTATTACAAGTATTATCTATTCCAGGAGAACACCAACAACTCCTTCCCCAGTCTCTCAAGGATTCTAGAATTTTTCTTAATTTAGAATCATTAGTTAATACTGCTCCCCCTTCTCCCATCGTAATATGATGAGCAGGATAAAAACTTGCTGTGGCTATATGTCCAAATGTTCCTGTTTTTTGTCCTTGATATAAACTTCCTAATGCATCACAATTATCCTCTATTAACCATAAATTATGTTTTTGGGCAAATTCAGTTACTGTCTTTAAATTAAATGGATTACCTAATGCATGAGCGATCATTATTCCACGAGTGCGCTCTGATAATCCTGCTTCTAATTGAGTGATATCTATGTTATAATAGGGAATTTCTATATCTAAAAATACTGGTACTAATTGATTTTGAAAAATTGGATTTACTGTGGTAGGAAAACCCGCAGCTACTGTAATTATTTCATCTCCAGGTTTTAATCTTTTCTCTCCTAATTCTGGGGATGTTAATGCGGTTAATGCTAATAGATTAGCTGATGAACCTGAATTTACTAATAAACAGTGTTTAACCCCTATCCATTGGGCAAATTTTTCTTCAAATTCGGCTGCAAAACGTCCGGTTGTTAACCAAAAGTCTAGAGATGAATCTACTAAATACTGTAGTTCTTGTTGATCAAATACTTTCCCTGATACTGGTACAGGTGTTTCTCCTGGTATAAATTCACGTTGCGGAAATGCTTCTGAGTAATATTCTGCTACTAATTGGAGAATTTGCGATCGCAATAGTTGTTTCTTTTCCATTCATTTTTACTTTAAAAGATTTTGATACCAATTGATGGTTTTTTCTAATCCTGTATCTAGATCAAATGAGGGATACCAATTTAATATATTTCTCGATTTTTGACTAGATAAATATTGATTTTTAATTTCATTACTCGCTTGATTTAAAATTTTTGGTTTCAAATCTGAGTTCATCAATGTTAATATTTTTTCTACTAAGTCTAAAACTGTTAATTTTATCTCTAAAGAAAAATTAAATGCTTCGCCAATCAATTCAGGGTGCTGTGATAAGTTTTCTGCTAATAACATATAAGCTTTCACACCATCTTCTACATATAGATAATCTCTGATAAAGCAACCATTAGATCTGATTATAGGAGCTTTTTCTTTTAAGATAGATTTAATAGTTCCTGGTACAATTCGACTCCAGTTTAAATCACCTCCACCATAAAAGTTACCACAACGGGCGATCGCTACTGGTAAATTATAAGTATGGGCATAAGTTTGAGTAATTAAATCAGCACAAGATTTACTTACATCGTAGGGATGTATACCTTTTAGGGGAGTATTTTCTTCATAAGGTAACTGTATCTGTTCCCCATAGGCTTTATCTGAAGATGCCACTATAATTTGTTTGACTGTAGAACTATGACGGCAAGCTTCAAGTAAACGCCAAGTACCAGCAATATTAGTTTCAAAAGTAGAAATTGGGTTACGGTTAGCAACTCCTACGACGGTTTGAGCGGCTAAATGAATAACCGTATTAATTTCATATTCTTCTAAAACTCTTTGTAAAAGAGCTTGATCAAAAATGTCACCTCTAACAACTTTAATTTTTTCTAAGACTCGACTTTGTATCAAAAAACTTTGAGGAATCCAGTCACGAACTAAACAAACAATATCCGCACCGACGCTTAATAGATGTTTAACTAACCAACCACCAACTAATCCCGTTGCACCTGTAATAAAAATTGGTCTATCTTGCCAGAAATTAGAGCTATTACTCATACTTAATTCCACACTTTCCAAGGGGGATTAACACTATCCCATAAATCTTTTAATCTGTATTTGTCTCTTAAAGTATCCATACACTGCCAGAAATCATAATGACGATAGGCAGCTAATTGTCCTTCACTAGCTAGTTTTTCTAATAAAGCAACTTCTAATACTTCATCATCACCTTTTAAATAGTCAAAAATCTTGGGTTCAAAAATTAAAAATCCTCCATTAATCCAACCTTCTCCCATTTGAGGTTTTTCCAAAAATTCATCTACTAAATCACCTTGAAATTTTAAACTCCCAAAACGGGCTGGAGGACGGACTGCGGTTACAGTTGCTAAACATTTATGATATTTATGAAATTCTAATAATTCCTTAATGTTTAAATTAGCAACTCCATCACCATAAGTAACCATAAATGTTTCATTATCTAACCAAGGCTGTAATCTTTTGATTCTACCTGCTGTCATGGTGTCTAACCCTGTGTCCATAAGATGAAGAATCCAGTCCTCGGCTGCGTTATTATGAATATCTACATGACCATTTTGTAAATTAATAGTCATACTAGAATTTAGATTGTAATACTCCAAAAAATAGCGTTTAATATAATCGCCTTTATAGCCCAAAGCAATATAAAAATCTTTATACCCATAATGAGCATAGATTTTCATAATATGCCAAAGTATAGGGCGACCACCAATTTCTACCATTGGTTTTGGTATAATTTCTGTTTCTTCTGCTAGACGAGTTCCTAATCCTCCAGCTAAAATTACAACTTTCATTTTGTTTTATTTTTAGCTAATGGACATCATAATATAAAGGTAAACAACAATTGCCATCAGTATAAGTACTGAGGCAAAAAAAAATTATAAAATAAGAGCGAAAAGCAATAGACGCTAAAGCAAGTACCGTGATCAGTGGTTGCACCTGAAACGCGACAAGCTTCCTTCAGAAATTTTTGAATCGGAGTATGAACTTGCGGTAAGCGAAGCTATGCCAAAGGCTTATCGCTGTGATTCATGCTATTGAAAATAGGGAAAACAAAGGTAATTACTCCGTTAAGCGTTTTAAGTGAGTAACACAGCACTATATAAAAAGCTCTCTGGTGTACAACTGAACGTGAGTCAGGCGTTAGTCAGAGAAACAGTCAGCGAACTGCGATCGCTAATTTCTTCAATGGCTGGAGAACAGCCAAATTCACTATCGGCGTATAAACTTAGAATTATCGATGGTACTGCGCGACTTTTAGACACCTATCAGAATACTCAAAACAAAAGCTAATATTTCTGGTTTTAACTTGAATTTTGAGGATGATTCTTTGTCTTTTCATCTCTGCATTCAACTGCTTTATGCCTTATACCAAGTTGCCAAAGTTAGTCTTGTTTGTAACTAAGGTGGCTCTTGGACTGACTTCCGAGCAAATAATACGATCAAAGACAACTTGGTATTAAGGACTTCCAACAAATAAATTATCCAATCTTGTGGGGTGGGCGTCTCGCCCGCCCGTAGCCAAGGGCGGACAAGATGTCCACCCCACAAGAAGTAATTGAGTATTTTTTATTTGTCAGTCCCTTAGAAGCTAGCCAGAGTCAGACTTTTATTGATTGCCTTTTCTTAATTGATTTGTTGGCGTTGAAAGAGCTGGTTTCTCAAGCCCTCACTAAAAGCTGATTAAATATCAAGATACCTCTGCCACATCTGCTCGTAAGCCTTTTCCATCTCACGGGTAAACTGCTTGCCATTCCATAGCGGTGCTGTGTGCCTTGATTGACGTAACTTCCAAGAAATTTGTTCTCGCAATTTTTCATCCTTACCCAAGCGCACACCCCACTCTACATACTCTTCATCTGTCCAAGCAATACCTTCTGTGATACCAGCATTGATCATCATGGTGTAACTATTACGAGCAGCAAATTGCTGCCCAACTCTAGTTATTAATGGGATACCCATCCAGAGTGTTTCTAGCGTTGTCGTAGCTCCGTTGTAGGGAAAAGTATCTAATACAACATCAGCAATGGCTAAATTTGCTCTGTGGACAGACTCAAAAGCATTTAAGCCTAAAAATCGTAGACGTGAACACTCTACACCCTCTTCTTCTGCTAACTGCATAAAAAATTTCTGCACAGCTTTAGAGTCTGCTATCCCTTTAATTAAAAAATAGCTATTAGGAACTTCCTTAATAATTCTCATTTGCAGCCGTGCTGTATCTGGATGGCGCTTAAATCCTCTTTGAGCGCTCAGAAAAACTACAGCATTACTAGGAATATCTAGAGAGTCCCGTCGTAAAGTTGGTACACCGATTTCAAAACCATCCACCGCTATATAAGTTTGAGGTAACCGCCAAATTTTTTCTGTATAGTACTCCTGAGCAGAATCGGGCAAAACATAAGGATCAGCAATAAAGTAATCAACTGCCGATATTCCCGAAGCATCCCAACCCAACCACGTTACTTGTACAGGTGCAGGTTTAAGCGCCATTATTTCGCAAGTAACATCTAGAGTAATACTATCCAAATCGATTAAAATATCAATTTCATCTTGGTAGATTTTTTCAGCAATATCATCACTATAAATTCCCCCTAGATAAGCTTGATTAAATTGCTGGACATACCATTCTTGCAACGAATCATCTACTTGTTTATAATTTATAAAATAGCCATAAATATCAAACTGTGCACGGGTATGGTGTTGAATTAACCACCTAGCTAACCAGCCAACTGAATGCCTAGATAAACAGTGTGATAAGTAGCCAATCTTTATTTGCTTATTTCTATTATGTGAACTACGTTGTTTATATCGCTGAATTTTTTCACTAGCATATTCTTGCACATTAAGCTGGCATAGTTGCGCCACTTGATTCTGAATTGGTCTATTTTTATGCGGATTATCTTGTAAGTAAGGTGCATAATAATTGGCATTAAATAGACGCAATATTCTAGCTGATTCAAGATTTATAGGTTGTTCTTCTATTAAAGATTTTAGTAAAGATTCCTGCTCTAGAAAAACTGTACACGCTTCGTTCCAATAAGCAGGAGCTTCCATTAATCCTCGCTGTATTAAGTGTTTAGCAAAGACTTGATCTGTTAAACTATTTGAGAGTGAGTAGCATAATTTAGCAATTTCTATTCCTTGAGAATAATTGTAATCTTTTAGATAAAAACCAGCGATATGGCGGAGAAGTTCTGTATTTTCAGGTTCAAGCCGTAAACATAGCTCAATCAATGATATTGCTACTTTAGGTTGCTGCATAGAATGAGCAATTTTAACTGCGGCTGGCAGCAAAATATTAATGAAAGATTGAGGCTCACTAACATGGGCTAGACAACATTCTGCAAACTCTAGGACAGAGGGATGCAAAGGATCATCATTGATGATACTCCTCAATACTTGCAATAATAACTCAATATCTATAATTGCTTCTGACTGAATTAACTCAATTACCTCTAGGGAAGTTAATTCATCACCAGTAAAAGTTTTTAGTTTGATAGATAGCTCAATCAAATACAGAAGATTATTCACATATATAGGAGAAATTTCCCGTATATGTTGGCGAATTGCCCAAGCAACTGAATAATCTGCCAGTGTCTCTCTGCGTTCGGCTTCGGTTTGCAGAACCTTTATCAATTCCACAGTCCATTGCTCAACTTGTTGGGCTTCTCCTTCCTGCATACCCAGCAGCCAAGTCATTTGCGCTTCTGCTTCTTGTCCCTGCAATAGCAACATTAATCCTAAGTTCCAATAATGAGATTTCACTTCTGGTTCTCTTTCGATAGCTTGTTCATAGCAGCTAGCAGCTTGAGTATAGTTACCTTTGATAAAATATTGCTGGGCTTGCTGCTCTGATGGGGTGATGTTAGTAGGAATTTGGATAGAAGTCATAGTTAAGAGTTTTCAGGATAGTACTAGTACTATTCCCAGAATTGAAAACAAAATTAAAGTGGGTAGCCTAAACTACCCACTTTATAAAGCCTGCAACTAGATATATAAACCCAGTTTTTACTTTGATGTCAACTCTGAATAACCAGTAGGACAGGTTGGTAGTGCTGGAGAAGTTGCTGTCGCTGCTGTCGCTGTTCCAGATACACTATCTCCTACAGCATTCGCACCAACAGCGTTCGATTGACATAACACAGCTAGAGTAGTTGCTTCACTGGTAGATAATACTGTTGATTTAACAACAACCCCTGTGTAGGATTTGAGAGGTGCTTTGAGAGATAAAGCATTATTGGTAACCAGAGTAGTATCCCCGGCCACCTTGTAAACATAATTCTCAGTCTGGGTTCTAATACCAAGCCCTAACTGATCCATAGTAGTAGTGAATGCAGCATTTTCCAAAAAGTATGCTTGTTGAGCGCGGTTCATGGAACCAGAGTACTGTTTAGCTTCTGATTGCTTACCTTTGTTGGCTTGGTTCAAGAAAGAAGGCAGAGCGATCGCAGACAAAATACCGATAATAATAATTACTACTAATAACTCAATAAGTGTGAAACCTTCGTTTTCTTTCTTTTTGCCGATGATGTGTTGGAGAAACTTTGCTTTCAATTCGGTTTTCATAAGTGTTTTCCCTGGTATAGGAAGTGGTTGTGTGTTCTAGATATAACTTACCCAACTGCGATCGCTTTCCTATCACCTTCAGAAAAAAAGTTTGGGGGAATGCGGTTACACAATCCAAAATCCTTGCATTCAAAACCCCCTAGTGTATACCAGGGGCTAGATTCTCAAATTTGTTTGTGAGAGTACTTTATTCAAACTCAGGTGGCCACAGTTCTGATATCGCCATTTCCCAACCTGGTAGCAAGTCCGGTAATGTAAGTGTGTCTCCATTTTCCAACACCACTGGAGCTTGGTTTAATCAGTAAATCGTTACTCTTAATTGGTCAGGGTCAATTAGTATGCCGACTACAGACCCAAGTTGCAAAAATAGCTGAATCTTCTCTTCAAGCTGTTTGATACTGTCGCTTCTAGATTTAATCTCAACCATCAAGTCTGGAACTAACTCTACAAAGTCGCGCTTGGTCTTCTTCAGCCGATCAGCACGAACAAAAGACACGTCAGGCGATCACAGGTTTCTTTTTTCCGAGTCGTCCTCTTCTATATTTGGTAGGATAAACCCTGCGCCAGAACCAGTTACACGCTCTAGTTTGGCGTAGACATGACCCAGATATTTAAGAAGGTACTCAACCGAGCGCCAATTTCCTCTGACTCGTAATCTGATGGCGGAGAAACTATGATTTTTCCCTCTACCAGTTCCATCTGCCATTCTGGATGCTCGGTTTGTAACTGCTCTAAATCGGTGATGGTGAGGGACATAACACACCAAATAACGCTTTTATATCTATCATACGTACCTCAACCTACGAAAGCTACTATGTATTGTATTCAAAGAAAAACGGCTCTATAGTTTGCCATTAGTAGCATCAATGAAAACAGATGTAATTTTTTATGAACTTATCAAGGAACTACCACAGATATTTTTTGAACTTATTGATAAACCTGATACTAATCCTAATATCTACACATTTATTGCGCCTGAAATCAAACAACAATCATTTCGTGTAGATGGCTTATTTGCTACTATCAAGGTATTTGAAAACGAACTTTTATACTTTTTTGAATTACAAACCTACAAAGATGAAGAATTTTACGAGCGACTTTTTGGGGAAATTTTTGTTTACTTTCGTCAATATAAACCCGCAAACTCAGACTGGTACGCAATTGTTATCTATGATCGCCGCATTCATGAAACCCCACCTCACCCGCGCTATCAGGCTTTAATACAACAACATCTACGCTGCATTTATCTAAATGAACTTTCTACCAGGGCTGAAGATTCTTTGGGCATAGGAATTGCCAAACTATTTGTAGAAGTACCTACAAAAGCTCCTTCCTTAGCCCAACAGCTAATCAACCAGGCACGAGAAGACTTTCCCGATGAAAATCTTCAAAAGAAAGTGATAGCATTTATCCAAGCCATTGTATTTTATAAGTTTCCCAATCTTACTTTAGAGGAAATTGAAGCCATGCTTGATTTAGATGCATTCAAAAATACTCGATTGTACGAGAGTATCTTGGCAAAGACTAAGCCGAAAACTGAACTAGAAACAAAATTGAAATTAGTCCTAAAATGTATTGAGAAAGGTATGAGCATTCAAGAAATAGCAGAATTTTTAGAACTAGATGCTGAAATTATCAGAAAATACCTCCAAGAAGAGTCCTAACAGTTAAAAGGATGTTTGGCAAGTATTGAGTGCATAGTAGCGTAGACATTTGGCGATCGCTTACCATCTGGCGTAGCCAATCACAGTTTGTTATGCTATATTAAACGTAGTCGTTATGAGTTCGTATATTTTCATGGCTAACACAACTGTAGAAAACTTGGTAATTATCGGTTCTGGCCCAGCAGGGTACACAGCAGCTATTTATGCCGGACGCGCTAACCTGAAACCCGTTGTATTTGAAGGTTTCCAAGCCGGAGGATTACCTGGTGGGCAACTAATGACAACGACGGAAGTTGAGAATTTTCCAGGGTTTCCCCAAGGGATTACCGGGCCGGAACTGATGGATCAGATGAAGGCTCAGGCGGAGCGCTGGGGGGCTGAACTATATACTGAAGATGTTATATCAGTTGACTTGAGTCAGCAGCCATTTACAGTGCGATCGCAAGAAAGGGAAATAAAAACCAACAGTATCGTCATTGCTACTGGTGCAACAGCAAAACGTTTAGGTTTACCCAACGAACATGAATTTTGGAGTCGGGGTATCTCCGCTTGTGCAATTTGCGATGGTGCGACACCGATTTTCCACGGTGCAGAATTGGCTGTAATTGGTGCTGGCGACTCGGCGGCGGAAGAGTCAATTTACCTCACCAAGTATGGTTCCAAGGTAAATATGTTGGTACGCACCGATAAAATGCGGGCTTCTAAAGCCATGCAAGACCGCGTTTTGAACAACCCGAAAATCCAAGTGCATTGGAACACAGAAGCCGTGGATATCTTCGGTAACGGTCACATGGAAGGGGTGAAAGTCCGCAATACCAAAACTGGTGAAGAGAGCAAACTGCATGCTAAAGGTTTATTCTACGCCGTTGGTCACAGTCCCAACACCTCTTTATTTAAAGGACAATTAGAACTGGATGAGATAGGTTACGTTGTCACTAAGCCTGGTTCTGTAGAAACCAGTGTAGAAGGTGTTTTTGCTGCTGGCGACGTACAAGATCATGAGTTTCGGCAGGCAATTACGGCTGCGGGTACTGGCTGTATGGCGGCGATGTTGGCAGAACGTTGGCTGTCATCCACTGGCTTGATTCAAGAATTCCATCAACAACCAGAAACAGCAGATAATGAATTAGAATATCAGCCAGCCAAAAAGACTGAAGCCGAGGAAGAAGCTGGATTTAAGTTGGATGCGACGCGCCATGAGGGAGGTTATGCTTTACGGAAATTGTTCCACGAAAGCGATCGCTTACTCCTTGTTAAATACGTCTCTCCTGGTTGTGGCCCTTGTCATACCTTAAAGCCAATTTTAAATAAAGTAGTAGATGAATTTAACAGCAAAATTCACTTTGTGGAAATTGACATCGACAAAGACCGAGATATTGCTGAAAATGCAGGTGTGACAGGAACGCCAACGGTTCAATTGTTCAAAAATAAGGAACTGGTGAAGGAAGTCAAAGGTGTGAAGCAAAAGAGCGAATACCGCCAGTTGATTGAAAGTAATCTTTGAAAAAGTGGGTATTGGGAATTGGGGAAAACTCTACCTAATACCTAATACCCGCTACAATTCGCTTAAGTGATAGCCTTAATAAGTTAGGCAATAGCATATCCTGTGTGTTGCCTAACATTTGGCGGGTGAAATCCCAAGACAATTTTATCTTTAGGAATTCCTGCTGCTACTAATTCGTAGGTAACACCATCTTCTGTATCATCTCGTTGAACCCAAATTTTGCCATCAATAATATCAATATGAACTAAGCAACCGTGAATTCGCTTAACACCATCCCAGCCTAAATTTATCAGTAAATAACTGTCATTTTCACTATCAAAGACTGCTTTACATTCAATGGCTGCGTGAGAGTAAGGAATTTGTGTGTAGGGTACTAATACCTCTTTGATGATCCGTCGATAATTATTTAAGGTATCCATTGGATAATTCTCTCAGTTTCTGGATTAAAAACGAGTAACTTTAGATTTTCAGTTTCTATTAAAAGTGTACCAATTGGTTCCTCAAATAAAGCTGTAAATACGCTGTCGCGCACTGCCAAATATAATGTTATTTTTGGTTCGAGGCGATGGATAACAGCACGATACATGATAAATCCTCCAATAGCATCTTTGAGGTCTGCCATTTCTGAAGGACTAACAAAACTTTTAATTTCTACAGCTATTTTTTTACTTCCTTGTTCTGCGGCTAAGAGTTGTTTAGCTCCTAAATCTACATACATATCTTTTTGACCCCACTTTAAATGTAGGGGGTCATCTGTAATTATCCAGTCTTCTTGAATTAAGGCATTCTTAACAGCATCATGATAAATATCTCTTGCAGGCATATCAAAGTATATTAGAATTTTTCTTTACTTGGAATCATTTAGCTTTGTGGTAACACTTGGCTAGTAATTTATCTCCACCAAAAATAAGGTATAATCTCACCTTTTCCTCAGTCTAGCTCTCTATCCACCGCTCAACTGTCGGACTTTTATTCAGGATGTTTACGCAATTCCCTATCTGATATGTAAAATGGTCAGCGTATCAAGCTTTGCTCCAGGCGATCGCTTTATGGCCATTACAAAACGGCGACTACCGACATTTTTACAGTTTGGCAACAGTCTCAATCTTTCGCAAAAACTCATGCTCATCGGGTTAGCCATTACCCTATTTTTCATCTTCCTAGCATTCTTCGCTCCGGTATTCCAGGCTTGGGGATGGCTGCAAAACCCTAAAGATTTTCTTTCTAATCCAATTCACGAGCCACCCTCAGCTAAACATTGGTTTGGTACTAGTCGTCTGGGCTATGATGTGTTCTCCCGCACGCTGTTCGGCGCTCAAGCTGCTTTGCAGGTGGTGATTTTGGCAACAGCGCTGAGTATGATTATCGGTGTGCCTTTGGGGATGCTGAGTGGTTATCTCGGCGGTAAATTGGATAAAGTATTGCTGTTTATTATGGATAGCATCTACACTCTACCGGGACTACTGCTGTCTGTGACACTGGCGTTTGTGGTGGGGCGTGGAATATTAAATGCAGCGATCGCTATTAGCATTGCCTACATTCCCCAATATTACCGCGTTGTTCGCAACCACACCGTGAGCGTGAAAACTGAAGTCTTCATCGAAGCTGCTCAAGCAATGGGCGCTTCCACTTGGGTTGTGCTTTCTCGTTATCTATTTTTCAACGTCATTCAAAGCGTACCTGTCCTATTTACACTCAACGCTGCTGACGCAATTTTAGTGTTAGGCGGTTTGGGTTTTTTGGGGCTAGGACTTCCCGAAGAAGTGGCAGAATGGGGACATGATTTAAAACAAGCCTTAGAAGCTCTACCTACTGGCATTTGGTGGACTACACTTTTCCCTGGTTTAACCATGACATTCATGGTGGTAGGGTTATCACTACTTGGTGAAGGGTTAAATGAATTTGTCAATCCCCGTTTACGAAGAGAAAATGGAATCCGAAAGTAGTCATTGGTCATTAGTTTTGGACAAATGACAAATGACAAATAAACAATAGAGAGATTTGTATGAAAGATAATCTAACGTTAATTGCTGCCGCTACTGGTGGGTTTATCCTTTCTGTTGCTCTTGCTGGTATCTTAAGAGGTGCGCCAATTACAGCTTGGCAAGAGCGATCGAGTGTTCATACTATGACTGTTGCTAATTTACGACTCGCACCCAATAAGACAGAAAATTTAGAATATTTTCGTGGCAAATCCTAAAACCCTAAGTACACATTTGCCTAAAAGTCTGACGAATTGTTGATTTTGAACTTGATAATAAGGAATAGGTAATAACTGTTCACCAATTATCAATGCCCCATGCCCAATGTCCAATGACAAATGACAAATGACAAATGACAAATGACAAATGACAAATGACAAATGACAAAATTCAAGTAATTGGCATTGATGTGGGGGGAACGGCAATTAAGCTGGGGCGTTTTGCAGCTGATGGTACTTGTCTCTTATCTTTGACTGTGGCTTCTCCCCAACCGACAACGCCAGAGGCTGTGCTGGCGGTGATCGTAGATGCGATCGCTCAAATCGATCCAGATAATCAAGCTGTTGCTATTGGTGTTGGTACTCCTGGCCCATCCGATGCCGCAGGACGCATTGCCAAAATCGCTATTAACTTACCTGGATGGATCGATGTGCCTTTAGCAGACTGGTTAGAAGCTAAAACTGGCAAACCGACTGCGATCGCTAATGATGCTAATTGCGCTCTTTTGGGAGAAGCTTGGCTGGGAGCCGGTCGCCATTTTCAAAATCTGATTCTGTTAACTTTAGGTACTGGGGTTGGTGGCGCAATTATCCTTGATGGCAAACTATTTGTTGGACATCAAGGAGCCGCCGGGGAATTAGGTTTAATTTCATTAAATCCTGATGGCCCAATTTGTAATAGTGGCAATCAAGGCTCTTTGGAACAATATGCTTGTGCTACTGCAATTCGCCGTCGCACTCTCAAGGAACCCGTCGAATTAGGTTTTCTTGCCCAACAAGGAGATACCGCAGCCTTGACTTTTTGGCAAGAATATGGTATAAGCTTGGGAATTGGTTTAACGAGTTTGATTTATGTACTCACACCGCAAGCGATCGTCATTGGTGGTGGTATAAGTGGCAGCTTTGAATTTTTCTTACCAGCAGTGAAGGCAGAAATTGAGAAGCGAGTGCAGCCTTTATCACGAGTGGGTTTACAAATATTGCCTGCCGAGTTAGGTAATTTTGCAGGGATAGTAGGTGCAGCAAAATTGGCATGGCAACACTATTCGGAATTTTAAATTATGGTTCAAACAATCCCAGCTAGAGACATCAGTCTTTACGAATTAGAAGAAAAATTTGGTTTGCAACTTGCTACAGACACCAACTTTTTTCCAGAGTGGACAGAAAATTTACTAACTCTGACTGATGGTGAAAAGCAAGCGATGACGCGAGTAAAAAGCAACTATTTAAACTTGAATAAGCACCGTCTAATGTCAGAAGAGGCGGTAAAGATGGTAGTGCTGTCTCCTTTACTCGATTTAGCTGGGTTTTATCAACTTCCTTTTGAGATTGAAACCGAAACTTCTGTTGAGATTTCTGCTGAAGACGAGAGTTTTATCGTTAAAGGAAACATTGATGTTCTTGTCATCCAAAAACGTTTTTGGGTACTTGTCATCGAATCTAAAAGCAGTAAATTTGATGTGATGACAGCCCTACCTCAAGCACTCGCTTATATGCTTGATCGTCCACATCCTGCACAACCGACTTTTGGTTTACTAATAAATGGTAGGGAATTTGTTTTTATCAAATTGATTCAACAAGAACATCCTTGGTATGCACGATCTGATGCGCTATCAATTGAACGCGATTCCGAACTACACCAAGTACTCAGTATATTGAAGCGCTTTGGAGAATTATTCGTAATGGGCTACGCCCCGCTACGCTAACGTAATTTGTAATTCGTAATACTAAGACAAAGAATATCCTGTTGCATATTTAACATATTTCACGACTTTTTCATAAGATTCAGGATTACTCACAGGGTTGATGATGATGGGGATAGTGCCATCTGGCAACCAAAAAGTTATCCTGCCATTCGGTTCATGACAAAAAGAACTGATGCAGTTGAGATTAATTACATATTCGTTTTTGTCGTAATGGATTTTTACCCAGTGGGCATGATCTAATTCCAATCCAATCACACATTCTAAATAATAAAGGATCTTTTGATAATCTTCCAAGTTACTTTGCGGGTTAATCACTATCGGAATGGCACTATCGGGTAACCAAAAAGTAACCCTGCCGTTCAGTTCATAACAAAAAGCATGGACGCGTTCAAAATTAACTACATATTCTCTCCTTTCGTAAAGGATTTTCACCCAGTACGCCACAACATCTCCCCAAGTCCGAAATTTACGAATGATGCACCCTGTCTATCCAAATCTACTGAAGCCTTAAGTTAATGTTGCAATTAATTATGAATTGTTATGAAACCTCCAATGGTGTTGGTCTACTTAAAGTTGAAAGAGAAAGAGCAATCGCTGCTTGAATAAATCCTTTAAATAAAGGATGAGGGCTACTGGGGCGTGATTGAAATTCTGGATGAAATTGGCAAGCAAGAAAGAATGGGTGCTTGGGTAATTCCACAATTTCAACTAAGCGTCCATCGGGAGAAGTACCACTGATCGCATAGCCAGACTTTAACAATAAATCGCGGTAAGCAGTGTTGAACTCATACCGATGTCGATGTCGTTCATAAATTACATCTTCTTGATAAAGCTTGAAAGCCAGTGTATCAGGAAGAACACGACAAGGATATAGCCCTAAGCGCATTGTACCCCCTAAATCGACTACTTCCTGCTGTCCTGGCAATAAATTAATTACCGGATCAGATGTATGAGGGTCAAATTCAGCACTATTAGCACCTGTTAATCCCCCTACGTGCCGGGCCCATTCGATTACAGAACATTGCATACCCAGGCATAAACCCAAAAAGGGAATTTGGCGATCGCGGGCGTATTTAATGGCGGCAATTTTGCCATCCACCCCCCGAACCCCAAAACCTCCTGGCACAACTATGCCATCGACACCTTCAAGATAAGTTTCGGGCGCTTGGGTTTCCAAATCTTCTGAATTCACCCAACGCAGGCGCAGTTTGCCATAAGTGGAAATTGCAGCATGGTTTAATGCTTCCACTACAGATAGATAAGCATCACTTAACTGCACATATTTACCAACAATGGCAATTTCTAGCTCGTGCTTGGGACTATGTAACCGTTGTACCAAGGTTTGCCACTGCGTCAAATCTGGTTTGCGTTGTTCCATTTGCAGCAAGTTCAGCACTTGTTCTGCCATTCCTTCCCGTTCAAGATTCAGAGGTACTTCATAGATACTTTTGGCATCTTGGGAGGTGATGACGCATTCTTCCGGCACATCGCAAGATCCAGACAGTTTCTGTTTTAATCCCTTGGGTAAGGGGCGATCGCTCCGACAAACTAAAATATCTGGTTGAATGCCAATGGATCTCAGTTCCTTAACTGAATGCTGTGTTGGCTTAGTTTTCATCTCACCCGCAGAGGCAATCCACGGTACCAGAGTTACGTGCATGTACAGCACATTCTGCCTTCCTACCTCTTTGCGGAACTGACGAATTGCTTCCAAAAATGGTAGTGATTCAATATCTCCCACCGTCCCGCCAATTTCTGTAATTACTACAGATGGATTTGTACTTTTAGCAACTCGCAGAATTCGCTCTTTAATTTCATTAGTAATATGAGGAATAACCTGTACTGTGCCGCCATTGTAGTCTCCGCGTCGCTCTTTATTGATAACTGCCTGGTAAATCGAGCCAGTCGTTACACAATTCAAACGCGACATTGAGGTATCGGTAAAACGTTCGTAATGCCCCAAGTCCAAATCTGTTTCCGCACCATCCTGAGTAACGAATACTTCCCCATGCTGAAAGGGACTCATTGTGCCAGGATCGATATTGATATAAGGGTCAAGTTTGAGAATCGACACGGAATATTCGCGCGACTTGAGCAAACGCCCTAGACTTGCTGCTACAATGCCCTTACCAATACTGGAAACTACGCCCCCAGTTACAAAAATAAACTTAGTCATACTAGTTTGAATTTTTAACAACTTCTAAAAATACATCCCGCCATTGTGCCACAGTTGTTGTGGTGTAATCTTCTGTGATTGAGCTTGTGAAAAACCTTTTAGGATTAGTAATCTTAGGCTGTATTGTCACCTCCTCCGTAGCATTGGCAGAGCCATCTCTTATAGTCGTTTTTCCCGAAACAAGCTACCAGACGAGTTCCCAAAAAATCTTCTTTCTGGGGACTGCACCACCAAATGGTCAGGTTTTGATCAATAGTAAGCCAATTACCCGCAGCAAAGCTGGTCATTTTTCCCCTAGTTTCCCCTTGCAGTTGGGGGAAAATCTTTTTACTGTGCGTCACGACAATCAAGAACTCCAGATTAAAGTGACAAGGCTTCCCACTGATCCTGAGCTACCACAGGGGTTAGCCTTTGCTAAAGATTCCCTGACTCCCGCAGTTGACATTGCCATACTACCGGGAGAGCTAATCTGTTTTAGTGCAATTGCACCCCCTAACGCTAGCGTATCTGTCAAGTTGGCTAATCAAACTACTGCCCTTTCACCCCAACCTCAACAGGCACAACTACCAAGTAATTTGGCAGCTCTGACAGGGCAAAATCAGCCTTATGCCCAGTCTAGCGTAGGCAATTATAAAGGTTGCACCACAGTGGCAACAGCCGCCGATCTGGGACAACCTCACTTTCAACTGACGCTCAATAGCAAGACGATAACTCAACCAGGGACTGGTAAAATTCAAATCCTCTCAAGAGCAGAGTTGCCAGTTTCTGAGGTTACAGTAGAGTCAGGCGTTGCTCGCACTGGCCCAAGCACCGATTATTCTCGACTTACACCACTGCCCAAAGGTACACGCGCAACAGTAACAGGTAGGGAAGGTGAATGGTTGCGTCTAGACTATGGCGCTTGGATTAATAGTAAAGAAACGCGCATTTTACCTGGTGCAGTTCCGCCACAGACAATAATTCGCAGTGTCGGATACCGTCAACTCCCTGGTGCGACAGAGATAGTTTTCCCCTTACAAGTTCCCGTACCTGTGAGCGTGCAACAAAGTGAGGGTGCTTTCGCTCTCACTCTCTACAATACCACTGCCCAAACGGACATTATTCGCCTGGATGATGATCCCCTAATTTCTCGCCTAGATTGGCAACAAGAGGCTCCAGAACAAGTAAAATACACCTTTAACCTCAAAAAAGCTCAACAGTGGGGATATAAGCTGAGATACGACGGTACAACCCTGGTTTTGGCTTTGCGTTATCCACCGAAAATTGGGAACACAAGACGCAAGCCTTTAGCTAATCTCAAGATTGTACTAGATCCTGGGCATGGAGGTAAAGAAACTGGTGCCAGTGGCCCAACTGGATATTTAGAAAAAGATTTGAATTTGGTGGTATCCAAGTTGCTGCGGGATGAGTTGGTGAAGCGAGGAGCAACGGTAGTGATGACACGGGAGGACGATCGCGAACTTTCCCTAGCAGAACGTCAGGCAATTATCAGTCAAGAAGAACCTGCGATCGCTATTTCGATACATCACAATTCCTTACCCGATGATGGCGATGCCGAAAAAACCAAGGGATTCGCCGCCTTTTGGTATCAACCCCAAGCCCATAACCTGGCAATGTTTTTACAGAAGTATGTAGTCAAAAAAATCGGCAAACCTTCTTATGGTGTGTTTTGGGATAACCTGGCGCTGACACGTCCAACTGCTGCGCCATCAGTGTTGTTGGAATTGGGTTTTATGAGTAATCCCGATGAATTTGAGCAGATAGTGAACCCAGAGGTACAAAAGAAAACGGCAAACGCGATCGCTCAGGGAATTACTGAGTGGTTTAGGAGCGTTAAGTAGGTCGGCGTGAATAATTCTTGTTGGAATAAGGC
>NZ_CAXTNE010000077.1:17140-29464 GCF_964245445.1 uncultured Nostoc sp. | reverse complement strand
CCCTGCCCCCTGCCCAAACGAAGTAAGGCATCTCACAAAATCGCATCGCTCCCGTTGGTAAGGGTTATGGGTTACTGTAGCGATCGCTTCATCCTTATATTGCTTGTAAATCTTCACAGCATAAGTGGTAGAAACGCCATGCCCCTGGAGAAACACCATTACTTCTTTGATCGCTTTCTGAGTTGACCAAGCGTTTTTGATGAGAGTGATCCGCTTTTTGGCAATACCCTGGACTTCAATCAGTCGTTCTATTTGGTTTTCGATGATGTCCAGCGTTTCTAGCCCGAAGTGGGCAACGATGCGCTTGGCTGTAACTGGCCCCACACCTTTAATCAACCCACTACCCAAGTATTTTTCAATTCCAGTGAGAGTAGCTGGTTTGGTTTTTTTATAATTGACTACTTGGAATTGTGACCCAAACTGAGGATGGTCACGCCAGAAACCAGTTAGCTGTAAAGTCTGACCTGGCTGAATATTGGCAAAGCTGCCGACAACTGTGGTGAGTTCGTTGCTACGGGGGCGGGTCAGTCTTGCCACAGTGTAGCCTGACTCAGCAGAGTAAAAAGTTAAACGTTCTACGACTCCGGTGATTGTTTCGTGTTGGGGAAAGGCGCTTACATGAACTCTTTCCAAACTTAGGTAATTGGTTTATTGATATCTGTTGTTGTAAAACAAGCGTAGCTTAATTTCTATAAGCAATTTTTAAGCTCTAAAGCACACTAAATTTACACTGTTTCACTTCCTGCTGACAACAAGTGTATAGGCTTTTCATGCGTAGATCAAAAGGAGGAAAGGGGTTGCCGTCGGCAACCCCTTTCCTCCTTAAAATTATTATCATTCTTTCAGGAATCCTATTGCTTGTTTTTTTTGGAAGAATTTATTCTTTGGAAGTCCCTTAGACTAACTTACATTTGAGCAAGTAATTTCTGTCTCTTCTTATAACTTTATCCTAGAAGCTCTTTTCTATGCAGCTTCACATTAAATTGGTATGAATCCTTACGAAATGGTAAACTATAGATTTTGAGATGAAACTCTAATTGCCGGCTTGCCATCTAGCAAAGTTAAGGTCAGACAACACTTTCCGATTAAGTCAGAATTCCAACAGTAGATTGGAACTCCTCCGTAACAGCAAGAAAACTCTTTAACCGTTTGTGGTAAGTCTTGAAAAGTAATATTTGTTTGAACTGAATTCATTGCCGAAAGAGCTTCTGCTAGTATAAATATTGAACCGATTTCACCTAATCTTCTGTTTTCTAGCGAAATAGTATTGCCAAATGCAAGTTGATCTAGTTCTAATTCTGTAATCTGTAATCCTATAAGTTTCATCCCTTTCTGAACTTCGCTTGTTTCTAGACCTTTTTTTAATTGTGTTAACTTAGATACAGTAGACATAGTTTTTAAAGCTGTAATAATAAAAAATTAGGTTTATAGGTTTGTATGATGTTGAAAAGCATAGGTTTAACTGGTAACAAAGGCTAAAATTAAACTTCAAGATAAGATTTTAATACAGATTTTATTTAACCTTTGTACTGCAAGAACCTATAAAGTTTTTTCTTTCTTCTTTCTACCTTCAGCAACCCGTGATTGATCACCAAAAGCTGATAATAACCATAATTTTGCTGATAATTTCATCAACTTTTGAAATAATGCTTGTTAACTTACTAACATTAGTTCTACAAACAATAACGCTTCAGTTGCTAACACCTTGAGTGCCTCGCTCAACTAGGACGTTCACTGAGCAGACTTAATACCACTACCATCATCACTGGTAATGTGAAAATTTGCTCTCTTAACTTTTCGTTGTCTTTCCTGATGAAAATCGCAGTAGCTCCAAGCTTGATAGTTTTAGAGGATGTTTGAAAAGTCCTATTGTCAGTATCAAAAGTTTTATAGCCCTCTAAATCTCCCTTAAAAAGGGAGATTTAGAGTCTGGTTCCTCCTTTTTTAAGGGGAAATCTAAAAGTGCCTAAAGCCACAGGGAAACACTTTTCAACCAACCTCTTAGTAGCGCAAGTACGTATAGCAATCCGATTTGATTCCTAAATTACTCGTAGAGACTGGGGATTGGGGACTGGAGACTGGGGACTGGGAACAAGGAATAAAGGTGTACTGAGTTTTTTTCAAAAATAAAATATGAGCCCTATAGATTTCTGTTTCTATTTTTTCTATTGCTGAAGCTGGCACCTGTATTTATCTTCTTCGGTCTGGATTTCCTATTTTTAGGTGCGAAAAGTAGCCATTTTGACAACTCATTGTCTTGCTATCTTTGCTCCCCAACTTTATGTCTAGCGCTTTCTTTTTGCTAAGTTGACATCAATGAAAACTACTAAGGATTCTACTAGGGCTTGATCGTTCAAATTTTTTATTAGCAACAGGACAGTTAAAGATTTAAGGAAGTCCTAAACCACTATTAACTTTAGATGGAGATGAATATGTTTAATAGCTCACCAATGAGATAGTTTTTGGCTTTAGATTTGTACTATTGCTGTGAGGCGAACGACCAAAGAATTGACTTAGGGCAGTTATTTCGTGCATTAATTCCTTAAATCCTTCCAATGTCAGTGATTGAGGCCCATCTGAAAGTGCTTTAGCTGGATTGGGGTGAACTTCAATCATCAAGGAATCTGCACCAGCAGCTATTGATGCCATTGTCATAGTTGGCACAAATTCGGACTTACCTGTGGCATGACTAGGATCAATCATGATAGGTAAGTGGGTCAGGGTTCGCAAAACTGGAATTGCAGATATATCAAGCGTGTTTCTTGTAAACTGTCGGTCAAAGGTACGAATTCCTCGCTCACATAGTATAACGTTTGGATTACCTCCGGCTAAAATATACTCTGCTGACATCAACCAATCTTCGATAGTGGCTGACAGTCCCCGCTTCAGTAGCACTGGCTTAGTGGTAGCTCCTAGCTTTTTGAGAAGTGAAAAATTCTGCATATTTCGGGCCCCAATTTGCAACACATCTGCTACTTCGATGAGCTTGTCTAAGTCATCTGTGTCCATGATTTCTGTAATGATTCCTAAACCTGTAGCTTCTTTAGCTTTTGCTAACAAAGCTAGAGCGCTCTCACCGTGACCTTGGAAAGCATAAGGTGATGTACGGGGTTTATATGCCCCACCACGTAAAAATTGTACACCGTATTCTTTCACTGCTTGGGCTGTCTCGACGATCATTTCTTCGTTTTCTACCGAGCAAGGGCCTGCAACTACAACTACAGGATGGTTTTGCCCAAAAGTTATAGGTCCATTAGGTGTTGGTACTACAACCTCACTATGTTCTCCGTAACGAAATTCTAAAGAAGCTCGTTTGAAAGGCTTTTTAACCCTAATTACTTGCTCTATAAAAGGGTTCAAATTTTGAATCTGGCGTGGATCAAGTTCTGAGGTATCTCCCACCAAACCGATTACTACTTTGTGATGACCTATACAGATTTCTGGTGTAAGTTCATAGCGACGAATTTCTTCATTTACTTGTTCTATTTCCGCAGATGGGGTGAAGGGTTTCATTACAATAATCACTAGTTTGTCTACTCCTTGAATAGTGCAAAAATTGATAATTTTTAGCGAAAAAGTTGATCCAGGTTCGCTGATTTATTGTTAAATATTAATCAGTTAAATATTGTAGGTTTATGCAACTAGAGAAAAATTATTTTTAGGTCAGGTGCTAGGTATAGTGTACCCAAAAGCTCCAAAGATGGGAAGGATTCCTATCCTTGATGCAAACATCCCTTAACCCACTGCTGTACAGTGACTTTTTATTTGTTGCTGTGCCAAATTAATGTCATTGAGGGTGTAAAGCTTGCACTCTCTAGCATTAAGCTGAGAAGTAGCACAGTTGCCTTCCCTTATGGTGATAAACATTGCCATAAGAGAAAAGGAATGAGATAGTCTAACCTTGACAAAGCTAACCTTAACTTTTACGTTTTTAAGGTTTTGAGATGTTCGCTATACCATGTCAAGGTGTGCCGGATAGCTTCACGTAAAGGGGTAGCATGGTTGCCAAATGCTTGAACGTATTTATCATGATTTACAACAAATGGCTCATCAAACTCATACATCATCTCGACGGTTTCACGAGCTTCTGGGATAAAAATCCCGCCTAGTCGCATCATGAACTTACCCATTTTACTGATTTTTGGTGGGTGTCCAGCTTCCTCAAAAGCTATGTTGATAAATTGTCGAGTAGTGATAGTCTCAGCATTAGGTACGTGCCAAATTTGACCCAATGCTTTATCCTGTTCCCCTAACACCACCAATGCCTTGCCAAAGTCATCGATAAAAGTATAAGTATGAGGGAGGTCAATTTCACCGATCGCTGATGCAGGCTTCCCAGTCAGTACAGAGGGAAAAATGCGATCACCCATTACAGAATCAAGTACTAGTGGCCCATAGAAGTCCGATGCTCGACCAATAGCAACTCGTACAATACCTCTACGGTGTGCATCCAAAAGCGCCTCTGCCATCTGCCCACGGACGCGCCCTTTGCGGGTGGTTGAAGCATTCGGCATATCTTCCCGCAACACACCATTGACAGGGCCATACATATAAAGATTATCTCCCACAACTAGCTTTGCGCCATTGGCGGCTACCCCTTCGACAATGCTAGCTTGCAAGGAGGGAAAAAACTCTGGCCATTGGGTGTAGGCTGGTTGTGCGCATTGGTAAACGACTGTCGCCCCACTAGTAACTGTCTGTGTATTTTCGGAATTATAAGCATCGCTGGCGATGATTTCCACATTAGAGGGTACGTCTGCTTTGCCACTGCGGTTAATCATACGCACCCGTTTGTTCCGAGCTAGCAGTTCACGCATGACGGCTTGTGCTAGGGGGCCAGTACCAAAAATTACATGGAGTTCTTCTGTTGTGTTCATGGGTTGGTTTTGATATTAGGAGAATTATTTTTTTAGATAATAATGCCAGGTTTCATTTAAAGTTAGACGTTTTTGTGTCTTAATAAGGTTACACCTGCGGCTAAAAACCAGAGTTGGAGCATAGTTACTGACACGCTAATAAATGCTCCCAAATCCACCCCAAATAGTTCTATTAATTGAGTTGCCAGAAACAGAGCAGCGACGATCCCAAATATTCCTAACCAACGTGGTAGCATTCTTGAACGTAATAAGTAAATTGAGATGATTGCTAACCACAATACGGTAAATAGGCTAACACCTAATACTTCACCGACCGAGCCAGCGTAGTCATTGAGGGTTTTATAGACAACAGGGATCGCTTCACGAGTTTGTGCAGAGATTGAAGGATCGGCATAGACTTGCGCTAAAGCTGGCATCGGTACTAGCCAGCGAATAATGCCAAGGCTACGAGTGACGGTAGATGCGATTCCGAAACCTGTTGCCACTTGGAGCCATATAGAGTTGGTTTCCCCATTGCTAATGACACGAGCAGTTAATAAGGCCACTACCCAAAAAAGTAGTGAATAAAGAAGATAGATCAGATAACCAATTCTGACTGGTTCAGCTTTTTCAATTAGTAATGGCAGCATTATACTAGCAGGTTCACCAAGGCTAGCTGGCCAGTTGATTGCTGCACCAAGAATAAAAACCGGCACAAACAGCAGTAGACTTTCAACAACTAATACCAGACCAGCAGTTCGGTAAAGTGCTTTGATAGACATAAAGGAATTTATTTTTGACATGATTACATGAGATGAGGAACACATGATTAGGTAGTAGAGACATTGTATTGCAACGTCTCTACTTGGGAAAATTGGGATAATTTTGATAACTAAAACTAATTATGGATAATTGTTAGTTCTGTAGTTTCTTGCGCTGGGACACAGCAACCAAAACTCCAAACATAAATATTCCCCAAGAAAAAGAAGCTTCTGGAACTGCTTTTAGCGCAACTGCGCGAATTTGCATCGGGTATGGCAGAAGTATCATATCGTATCCATTGCCGCTTGCAAAATTAATATCCAGTTCTCCAAAGTTCTCGTTAACTATCTGTACTCCACCACCAGCAGCGTTAACATCCTTTAAAAAAGCTGTGGCTAAACCTGCCAGCAATGGAGCTAAGTCAGATGCTTTTTTTGCTGCAATTGGGTCGGTAAAACTACTTTCAAAATCATCATCAAATGATGGTGTAGAACCGTAATCGACAATTGAATAAAAATCAGAATATCCAAAATCGACTATTTTAGTATTGCCACTATAGAGTGATATTTCAACATCATTTGGATTAGCTTTATAAATTCTTTCCTCAAGCGGTGTATTAGGATCAGCGTACCAATCTTGACCGAATATATCTGCACCTAAATTCCAAGTTTTGTTAAAATCGCGATCGCTCTTTTGACCAAACACAAAGCTAATATCATTGAGTGGGATGCCATAATTTGTCAGGTATTGACCAAAGCTAGGGAAGCTATTAATGCTAATCAAACTTGTCATTCTGGTAGCACCGCTAGCAGGTTCTTCCGGGCTTCCTTGGCGACCAGTCCCGTAATATGGGGCATTGTTGAAACCTGGGAAATCTCGGCGCGAATTTAGACCGATTTCCTTATGACCGTGATCTGGAGCCGAAGGATCTGGATTATAGAAAGGCACAAAACCTTGATTTTCAGTCGGCGATCCATTTAACCCCAGAAAATTACTAGATGCTATTGGTCGTGATTTAATAAATTGCAGTTGGTTGTAGTCAAAGCTTAAGTTTGCGGCTTGGACTGGTGCAATTGCAGATAAGGTTACAGAGGTGGTAAGTCCAATAAGTGTAGACAGTTGATAAGTACGCATATTTAAGGTTTTAAGGAAGCTTTATTGACATTTTCAGCATCATATCACTGGTGTGATATTTTGTAGAAATACCGCAATCTAGCTTGAAAATAGGGAGTGCGGAGGGCGTACAGACGCGATTATTGCGTCTGTACTAGAGAATGTGGGAAAGACTGATGGAAAGTTTGCCACCCTAATAGGGTTTGTGAAAGTGATTTGTCACTTCTACGCCATTGCCTACTAAAGGTACAATGGCTAGCATCTCTGCCATAAGTTCCAAATAGCGATCGCCAAGTCCACGAATAGTTGCAGGTAGATGGAAATTACGAGAGTATTCGATTTCTAAGTGAACAGTGCCATCGGTGATGGAGAAGAAAAACTCTAGTAACGTTGTACGTTTCTGGTCAGGAGAGGACAACCGACTATCTCTATCTTCCTCAATAAACTCAAACAGTTCTGAGGAGGGAGCAGTACGATTTCCTAAGTAGTTAGCTCTGACTGGTGTGAGATTATTATCGGGATAAACATGATGAGGAAGTTGCTCAGAAATCCAATCAAAAGTTACACCGTTCATCGGTAACTCGTTAAATTTGTCTTGGATTTCCTTGGTGGTTTGCTCCCACTTGATAGAACGTCCTACATTAACCCCGACAGGGAAATTCATCGCAAAGTTACCAACACTATTTAAAAACGTATGCGTGCTATCTAGATTTCTGCCGTAGCTGCGATGGCTAACTACTACCCAATGTTGTCTACTCCACTCAGCCATCAACCGATACAAGGTAGAAAGTAGCAACGTGTAGACATTACATTTGTAATACTGTTTGGCTTCACGTAAGAGAATGTTACTGCTGTTTTTGGACAGGGTAAATTTTTCGCTGGCGGCGGAAGCCTCTAAATTAGCACCTTTTTGATGGTCAAAGGGAACTTGGAAGGTATATTCCTGAGAAGGAAATTGAGATTTCCAATAATCTACATGACTTGTCAAAGCTCCCTGTTGTTCCGCCTGCATCAGCACACGCACATAGTCTATATAAGAAGGTGTCGGAGGGAGAGGCTGAGAACTCTGAGTTCTGTTCCCCAACAACTCGCTGTAGGTCAACCATAAGAGATTAAAAATCACCCCAGTACTTAGCAAATCACCGATGATATGATGTCCAACCAGCGAGATATCGTAGCAGGATTCATTCACCTTGATCGCGATTACTTTCATCAGCGGCCATTGGTTGATTTGAAACTGTTGAGCTATTTCTTGTATCCGGTTGTGGATTTCACTGTCTCGCTGTGCAGATGTAAGATGACTACCATCGTAGAATTCAGCACTCAACTTTTGCTCTGGGGAAATTAACTGTTGCCACCATTGTTGATCTCGTTGCACAAACACAGTCCGTAGAGCAGGATGAGTTTCCAGTACAACATTGAGAGCTTGGTTAAATATCTGTGCGTCTAATGGTTGATGGAAAAGAAAACGCGTGTACCCATTCCATTGATATGGAGCCTCAAAGTATTTCACTAACCAACGTTGAGCAGGGCCTAGAGGTAAGTATTCCTGGGATACTGTTGGCTTTTCTTGGGTGATAGCAGCCAAAATAGCCTTGCGGTCTAGCTTGCCATTGTGGGTTTTAGGTAGACTGGCTAGCCATTCCCATCGGTGAGGAATCATGTAATCAGGCAAGCGTTGAGCCAGGAATTCCTTAATTTGTTGATTGTCTACTTGAGAACCAGCCAAGCAAGCTATTAACCGTTTTTGACCATTTTCGTAATCCACAGCTAAAACGGCAGCTTCATTAATCGCGGGATGGCTATTGAGAACACTTTCGATTTCACCCAGTTCTACACGGAAACCACGTATTTTTATTTGGTGGTCAATGCGTCCACGATACTCAAAACTGCCATTGGGCAATTCCATAGCTAAATCGCCGGTTTTGTATAAATATTCCCCTGGAACGTGGGTAAAGGGATTCAGTCGGAATGCGTCTGCTGTACGTTGTGGATCTTTGAGATAACCTTTAGCCAATTGCACACCGCCAATCCATAGTTCTCCCATTTTTCCTGGGGCTAATGGCTGCATCTGTTCATCCAAGATTAAGATATGCACATTATCTATAGCTTTACCTATAGGAATGCAGATTTCTTGTTCGCCTGGACGTTGACGAATAATGTGTGCGGTGACATCGATGGAAGCTTCAGTGGGGCCATAAAGATTGGCTAAACCAACACTCATGCCATACTTATCAATCCAACGCTGTACAAAAGGTACAGGTAAAGCTTCACCACTAAAGACTAACCAACGCAAATCGGGAAAAGTCCATGATTCTGATTCTAAAGCATTACAAAATTCTCCAAACAAGGAAGGAACAAAGTGCATGACATTGATTTGGTTATCTTTAATCCACTGTGCTAAGAGCCAAGGATTTTTGACTGTTTCTGTTTCCACAGAATAAACAGTAGCTCCCACCATCAAAGGCCAGAATATTTCCCATACTGATATATCAAAACAGCAAGATGTTTTTTGGGCAACGCGATCGCCATAACGTAATTGAAAAGCATTCTGCATCCAAACCAGGCGATTCATGTAACCCCGATGGTTGAGCATCACTCCTTTAGGTTTACCTGTAGAACCAGAGGTGTACAGTACTGTCATTAAGTCATCAGGAGTATTAACATTGGCAGGAGCTATGTCTGAACAACGCGCCCAAGTCTTTTTGTTTAACTGTGTCCAAGCTTTACCTTGCTCAAAAATACCCTCATCTAAAAACATCAAAGTATTTAAAGGTAACTGCTCAGTAAGGCATTCTGCTAACTTGTTTGTCAAGCGATTTTCTGTTAGCAAAATTCCGATTTCAGCGTGTTCTAGTATGTACTTAATCCGTTCATGAGGATATATAGGATCTAAAGGAACGTAAGTTCCGCCTGCTTTGAGAATACCGAGAATACCCACAAACATCAAAGGCCCACGTCGTGTCATGATCCCCACAAACACACCTGGTTTAACTCCCTGAGCTTGCAAATAATTAGCCACCTGATTGGAAAGACGGTTCAACTCTGCGTAGGTAATTTGAGTTTCCCCATCCGTCACCGCTATGGCATTGGGAGTACGCTTGGCTTGCTCGATAATTTCCCAGTAAGGAATTTCTTGGGGTTGTTGATTGTTGACAACTGATTGGTTTTGTAAAGAAGATGATTGTTTCTTCCCAAGTAGCACAGCCATTTCTTGCAGACTGCGACAAGAAAGCAAAGCTTGACGATTTACTTTGCCTAACCGTTTTTCTAACCTCGTAACAATGCGGATGAGTTCCAAAGAATCCATTCCCAATTCTGCTTCCAAATCCTTAGCCATATCATTGTCAGTAATCTGGGAATGGCAGATTTCTGTGGCGATTTTTTGCAGAAGCTGCGCTATATTTACATCTGTTTGTGTCTTGGGCAGTGCCTGCGTTAGTTGCTGAGATGGAATTTTTAGTGAGGCTAATTCCTGGATTTTGGTAATATATTCCTGCATCAATTCATCGATAACAGACTCAGGGAAAAAGTTACTGTCGTAGCTAGCGAACAAATGTAAACTGTCGTCAAATATTTCTTGCAATATATCAATTGTTCCCGCAGCATTAATACCACCTGCGCGATAATCGATTACATCTATGGGGCCATATTTGTTTTTAATATTAGTCTGTCCTGTAAATGGACAGTATAAATTTGATTTCAGGATACGGCGATACATAGGTAACATCCGCTCAGGGATTTTGCCATCTTCTAAAACAATATTGTCTCGGAAAGCGATCGCCATTTGACGAGTTTGGGCGCGATCATAACCATTAACTAACCCTTGTTGGATTTCCTGATGAACGCGGTTTAACAAGCGTTGCCAATCTTCATTCAGTGCTGGTAAATCTAGGCTAATGGACAAATTCTGAGCAAAACTACCCACCACATCAGAAGCATCTATGCCAGGATAAACCCGTCCACTGGTGGGAACTTGAACCATAATCGGTTCGTTTTTAGACTTCTCAAACTTGGCAACAGCCCGCACAAACGCACCCACTAGTAAAGAGTTAAGTGGTAATCGCCATTCACGAGTTTGGGCAATGAGTTGATTAGTAATGGACTTTCCTAAGGAAAATCTGCGATTATGGAACTTTGGACACAGGGATGTGATGGCATTTCCTGTTGGATTCCATAAGTAAGAATCTTTGCCTCGCCGATTTACATACTCGACCAGCGCTTTGTCTTCTTCTGGGTCTTGCCAGGCATTAATTGATTGCACTAATTCGCTATAATCTTGGACGGTTGTAGGTGGCTGCAAATTAGGTTGTTCACCGCAGACATGGGCCCGGTAAATTTCCATAAATTCGCGTAAGATGACATGACATCCCAGGGCATCAGAAATGAGATGCTCGTTGGCTAACACCAGTTGATAGACTGAATCTTCCAGCCGAAAAACAAAAAATCGATGTAGTGGCCACTCTGTCATTTGCCATTCATAATTGAGGCAGCGATGCAATTCATCATTAATTAGCTGTTCTTGAGCCTCACTATGAAGATGCCTGATATCAGTAACAGGTATATCAGGAGGAGTGGAGTTTTCCATGACTACCATTTCGTAATCCTTGAATCTGGTAGTATCGGGAGGAATTATAAAGCGCGATCGCAGCATAGGATGACGAGCCAGCAAGTCCTTCCAAGACTGCCAAGCAACGTTTGAATCAAAATCACCTCGTAAACGTAGAGTAGAAAATAAGCTAATTGAATTTACTACCCAATGACCGAGTAAATGAAAATATTGCCCAGAAAGAATCTCAACCTGCTCTGTTTCCTGCTCCTTTTGATTGATAATACTTGCAGATGGCGAAGAATCATAATTATCTATTTGGGAAACTAAGCATTTATCAACTATTTGCACGACATCGCCCAAAGTTTGCAATTGCATCAAATTTTGCAAAGGCAATGTCTCCATAAATTTGGGTTGTCTTTCTTGGGGAATTAGTGCTACTAATCCATTCAATAGTTCCATCATTTTGATGGAATCTAATCCTAAGTTACCCTCCAAAAACATATCTCGTTCTAATTCTTCTGCATCATGTCCAGTAATTTTGGCAACTAGGGAGAAAATAGGCAATTCTAAGCTCTTAGTACTCATTGCATCCTCTAAAAAAATTAATATTTGCAATAAAAATGTCCAACGTCTTACCTAATTAAGTAAGTATTGTTTTGAAGTCTAGTTATTCATACAAAACTAAATTTGAATGGCTAAGAATTACGAGAAAAATTAATCTTTGCTCTTGTTATGTTACTTATCGCCTTGATCTGGGCTATTTATGCAAAAAGTTAAGAGCAATAAAACAAAGAGTTAGCTTTCTTTGTCTATTGCTTCCTAACTAATTTTGGAAGTTTTATTGCTCTGTGGGTGTTAGTGGTCAGTTATTAGCTGTTCTGCCACTGACTACAGACCTCTGACGAAACTTTACCCACAAGGGGGTAGAGTTTTCTAATAACTTCAGCCTATTTACCAAATCTCTGCAAATCCTGAGCCAGCTTGATGTAACTTGACTGGCGTTGGCTATCGGTGAGTGGAGATAGTTGTTCCATTGACAAC